>NZ_JBRKNW010000004.1:0-126247 GCF_053010325.1 Streptococcus sp. P25B114
TCAACAGAAGTTAAGTGACGATAGCCTAGGAGATACACCTGTTCCCATGCCGAACACAGCAGTTAAGCCCTAGAACGCCTGAAGTAGTTGGGGGTTGCCCCCTGTTAGATACGGTAGTCGCTTAGCGCATAGGAATCAGATGATTCCATTTGGGAGTTTAGCTCACTGGGAGAGCTGAAACAATCTAGTGATTGTTTCAGGTTGTGGATGAAGAAAGCGTAGCTTTCCACACTACAGATGCTCGACCGTTGAGTTGAATGACCAGAAGGGGAGTTTAGCTCAGCTGGGAGAGCATCTGCCTTACAAGCAGAGGGTCAGCGGTTCGATCCCGTTAACTCCCATTATAAGCGGGTGTAGTTTAGTGGTAAAACTACAGCCTTCCAAGCTGTTGTCGCGAGTTCGATTCTCGTCACCCGCTTTGAACTTATTGTTCATTTTACCAAACTTAGGTTTGGGCGCGTAGCTCAGATGGTTAGAGCGCACGCCTGATAAGCGTGAGGTCGGTGGTTCGATTCCACTCGTGCCCATATATGGTCCGTTGGTCAAGGGGTTAAGACACCGCCTTTTCACGGCGGTAACACGGGTTCGAATCCCGTACGGACTATATTTTATGGAGGATTACCCAAGTCCGGCTGAAGGGAACGGTCTTGAAAACCGTCAGGCGTGTAAAAGCGTGCGTGGGTTCGAATCCCACATCCTCCTTTTTATTGTCGCGGGATGGAGCAGCTAGGTAGCTCGTCGGGCTCATAACCCGAAGGTCGTAGGTTCAAATCCTGCTCCCGCAATTTTGGCTCGGTAGCTCAGTTGGTAGAGCAATGGATTGAAGCTCCATGTGTCGGCGGTTCGATTCCGTCTCGCGCCATTAACTTAATATTTTGGAGAGATAGCGAAGAGGCTAAACGCGGCGGACTGTAAATCCGCTCCTTCGGGTTCGGGGGTTCGAATCCCTCTCTCTCCATACCTTTACGGGCATAGTTTAAAGGTAGAACTAAGGTCTCCAAAACCTTCAGTGTGGGTTCAATTCCTACTGCCCGTGTTCTATGGCGGGTGTGGTGAAGTGGTTAACACATCAGATTGTGGCTCTGACATTCGGGGGTTCGATTCCCCTCACTCGCCTATTTTAATATTGGGGTATCGCCAAGCGGTAAGGCAAGGGACTTTGACTCCCTCATGCGTTGGTTCGAATCCAGCTACCCCAGTTATAACTATATGCCGGCGTGGCGGAATTGGCAGACGCGCTGGACTCAAAATCCAGTGTCCGCAAGGACGTGCCGGTTCGACCCCGGCCGCCGGTATAGTTGTGAAAGGAACGTTGATTTGTCGACGTTCCTTTTTGTGATAGGATCGTTGTCAACTGTAGTGGGTAGACGAAAGCTATATTCTTGAGAGGACCAGCTTAATCGTAACCGCCCAATAACGGAGTATTGTTTCAGCTTCCCTATTCTCCAGTATACTGTTAGAGAAAACGGAACTGGAGGATTTTTTATGTCACACCCCATCGTCCCATTGACTGTTCCCAAATCTTGTCGCTTTGAGAAGAAAGGCAGAAATTTTGTCTTTTATTCCGAGAAAATTTGTGATACTATCCCCGCTTTATTCTTTCTTGGCTCGGGGATAAACAGTCAGGGAAGTGACTGTTTATCTATTCCATATGATTCCTTTCTAATGATGGTTTAGTCGCTTTTCATTATAGGTCATATGGGACTTTTTTTTCTACACTAAAAAGGCTCCATAATCTCCACAGGGATTTACCAACTACAGTCTTATAGAGCTCGAAAAGCTATATTCTTGAGAGGACCAGCTTAATCTTCTCGTTTTTAATGTTTGCCGCTGTTGAAATTTCCTTTACAAAGTTTTGTTCCATTTACAAACCATATTCCCCGAATTTTCTGAAAATTTTTGGTATAATAGTAAAAAATAATTTTTAGATAGGAAATACTATGACGGCAACAAAAATGAACGCTCAAGAAATCATCCAATTTATCGCCAATGCTGAGAAGAAAACGGCTGTGAAAGTGACCTTTGAAGGTCAGTTGGTGGCAGAAGTTCCGGCAACTGTCATCAAGCTGGGCAATGTCCTCTTTGGTGACTGGAAGGATGTGGAGCCGCTTTTGGCTGGCTTGACGGAAAATGTGGATTATGTGGTGGAAAATGACGCTCGCAACTCAGCTGTGCCATTGCTTGACAAGCGCGCTATCAACGCTCGTATCGAGCCGGGGGCTATTATCCGTGACCAAGTCGCTATCGGTGATAATGCGGTCATCATGATGGGTGCCGTTATCAACATCGGTGCGGAAATCGGTGCAGGGACTATGATTGACATGGGTGCCGTTCTTGGTGGTCGTGCGACGGTCGGTAAAAATAGCCATATCGGTGCAGGTGCAGTGCTTGCAGGCGTGATTGAGCCAGCGTCAGCAGACCCAGTTCGCGTCGGCGATAATGTCTTGGTCGGTGCTAATGCCGTTGTCATCGAAGGCGTGCAAATTGGTAGCGGCTCTGTCGTTGCGGCAGGTGCCATCGTGACTCAAGACGTGCCTGAAAATGTGGTAGTAGCAGGTGTTCCAGCCCGCATTATCAAAGAAATCGACGCTCAAACCCAACAAAAAACAGCCTTGGAAGAGGCTCTCCGTACACTCTAAGAGGTAGTTCATGCTCGATTTAATTGCGACTAGGCGTGCTCTCCACCAAATTCCTGAAATTGGGATGGAAGAGTTCAAGACCCATGCCTATTTGATGGACGTCATTGGTCAGCTACTGGAAAATTGTGCTTTTGCTCAAGTTCGGACCTGGAAAACGGGTATTTTGGTCCATCTGACAGGTTCTGCGCCGGAAAAAAACATCGGTTGGCGGACGGATATTGACGGCTTGCCTATCGTTGAGGAAACGGGGCTGGATTTCAAATCTCTCCATCCTGACCGTATGCATGCCTGTGGACATGATTTTCACATGACCATTGCCTTGGGGCTTTTGGAGAAAATGGCAGAACAGCAACCCAAGCATAATCTGCTCTTCCTCTTTCAGCCTGCAGAGGAAAATCTGGCTGGCGGCATGCTCATGTATGAGGCAGGTGCCTTTGGTGAGTGGTTGCCAGATGAATTTTATGGGCTCCATGTCCGACCAGACCTCAAAGTTGGTCAAATGGCCACCAACCGTGCGACCCTTTTTGCGGGCACTTGTGAAGTCAAGATACGGTTTACTGGAAAAGGTGGCCACGCAGCATTTCCCCATACCGCAAATGACGCCCTTGTGGCGGCTAGCTACTTTGTGACCCAAGTCCAGTCGGTGGTTAGCCGCAATGTGGACCCGATAGAGGGGGCAGTGGTAACCTTTGGGCACATGCAGGCGGGCACGACCAATAACGTCATCGCCGAAACGGCCTTTTTGCACGGCACCATTCGGGCCTTAACGCAAGACATGAGCCTTTTAGTGCAAAAACGTGTCCGTGAGGTGGCTGAAGGCATTGCCAAATCTTTTGGTGTAGAGCTAGACATCGTACTCAACCCAAGCGGCTATCTGCCTGTGGAAAACAATCCGAAACTAGCAGATGAATTCATGACTTACTTTGATGGTGTGGAGGGAGTTGAGATGATTGACTGCCCACCTGCCATGACGGGTGAGGACTTTGGTTATCTGCTCAACAAGGTACCGGGGGTCATGTTCTGGTTAGGAGTGGATACGCCTTATCCCCTCCACAATCCCCGTCTCAACCCCAATGAGGCTGCTCTTCCCTTGGCTGTGGATAAGTTGAGTGGATTTTTGAAAATGAAAGTGAACTAAGGTTGGTTTTCCAGCCTTTTTTCTGAAAAGGAGAATATTCTTTGGATAAAAAAATCATTCGTAAGGAAATGTTGGCTCAATTGAAGTTCTTGTCCTCGAGTCAGCGGGAGAAGAGCAGTCAGACCATGACTGATTTGTTGGTAGAGACAGAGGCTTACAAGTCTGCAACCTCTCTTGCCACCTATCTTTCCATGCCATATGAGTGGAATACGTGTTATCTGATTGAGCAGGCGCAAGCGGATGGTAAGCAGATTTTCATCCCTAAGACCTATTCACAAGGGCGGATGGATTTTGTAGAATATAATCCAAATGATTTGGTCAAGTCGGCTTTTGGTGTCTGGGAACCGGGAACTTATTCACAACCTGTGGATAAGTCTGTGATTAACTTAATTCATGTGCCCGGTTTGGCTTGGAATAAGGCCGGTTTTCGGATTGGCTATGGCGGTGGATTTTATGATCGCTACCTAGCAGATTTTCACGGGCAGACGGTGTCGACTTTGGCAGATTTTCAGCTACTGGCTATTGAGCCGGAGATATTTGACCAAGCAGTAAAGGAGTTAGTGATTGTTGAGACAGATGTTTGATAGACGGTACCCTGTGACCAATGGCTTGTTGGCTGTGACGACGGCTGTATTCTTGCTCATCCAAATCTTGCGTTTTGGGCAGACGACTGCGGCCTATACGATTTTTGAATTTGGCGGTATGTATGGAGAGGCGGTACGCCAGGATCCTAGTCAGCTATGGCGCCTGATTTCGCCGATTTTTGTTCATATCGGCTGGGAACATTTTTTGTTTAACAGTATCACCTTGATTGGGCTGGGTTACCAGCTGGAAGGACTGTTTGGTCCGCGCCGCTTCTTTTTGCTCTATATGCTGTCGGGAATGATGGGCAATCTTTTTGTTCTCTTTTTCACTCCAGGAGTGGTCGGAGCGGGAGCGTCGACCTCCTTGTTTGGCCTCTTTGCGGCTATGGCTCTCCTGAGAAAATTTAGTCGCAGTCGCTATTTACAGGTTCTTGGGCAACGCTACATGATGCTTTTGGGGATGAACTTGTTGCTCGGGCTTTTCACACCTTCGATCTCTATGGCAGGTCATATTGGTGGCGCGGTCGGCGGTGCCCTAGTCGTCATTTTTCTTCCACCGCTTGTGGAAAAAAATCTGTTTTCTGGTAAGCAAATCTTTTACAGTTTTATTAGTTATTTAGCTATATTCATTCTCTTGTTGGGCATCTTTTATCTGGTATAAGAAAAAAACTAGCGATTTGCTAGTTTTTCTTTGTTTTCTCTAATGATTTACCAAGGTCAATCAAATATTGTTTCAAATCGTCTCTGACCTGTGGGTGTTGTAGGGCGTAGTCAATGGAAGTTTTCATGAAACCAAACTTATCACCGACATCATAACGAGCGCCCTTGAATTCACGAGCGAACACGCGTTGGGTTTTGTTGAGGGTATCAATGGCATCGGTCAATTGGATTTCGTTGCCGGAACCTGGTTTTTGATTTTCAAGAATTTCAAAAATTTCCGGTGTAAGAAGATAGCGACCGATAATGGCCAAGTCAGATGGAGCATCTTCAGGTTTTGGTTTTTCCACAAATGTATCGACACTGTAAAGGCCATTGACACCTTCGCCATGAGGTGCAATGACACCGTAGGCTGACACCTCTTCGTGGGGAACCGGCATAACAGCAATGGTTGAAGCATGTGTTTTTTCAAAATCGTTCATCAATTGTTTGGTCAATGGGACAGCTTTTTTATTGGTAATATCCATGAGGTCGTCACCCAACATGACAACGAAAGGCTCATTGCCGACAAAGGCCTTGGCTTGCAAGACCGCATCGCCCAAGCCACGCGGATGACTCTGACGAATGAAATGCAGGCGGATACCAGTTGTTTCATCGACCAGTTTGAGCAATTCATTCTTACCTTTTTCTTTTAAGTTGTATTCCAATTCAAAGTTTGAATCGAAGTGGTCCTCAATAGAACGTTTTGATTTACCAGTAACCACCAAAATGTCTTCAATGCCAGATGCAAGGGCTTCTTCAACGATAAATTGGATGGTCGGCTTGTCTACGATTGGCAACATTTCTTTAGCGAGAGCCTTTGTTGCAGGCAAGAAACGTGTTCCTAAACCAGCAGCAGGGATGACGGCTTTTCTAACTTTTTTCATACATTTTTCCTTTGTATTTATTGATGATTAACAATTTTATTAGTGCCATTCATTTTCATGACGGAATTCGCCGGACATGATTTCTTGGATGGCATCTTTGATTTGGGCACCCTGGTAGATGACCTTGTAAATGGCTTGGGTAATTGGCATGTAGACCCCGAGTTCTTGGGCCAATTCGTAGGCAGCCTTGGTCGTGGAAATTCCTTCGATGACCATGCCCATATTGGTTTCGATGTCTTCCAGTTTCTCGCCCTTACCAAGCAGGTCTCCAGCCCGCCAGTTGCGGGAATGAACTGATGTACCGGTGACAATCAAATCACCGACGCCAGACAGTCCACTGTATGTCAAGGGATTGGCACCCATGGCGACACCGAGGCGAGTGATTTCTGTCAAGCCACGAGCGATGATAGCAGCCTTGGCATTGTCACCATAGCCCAGACCATGCAAGGCCCCGGCTCCGACTGCGATAATATTTTTAAGAGCGCCAGCTGTTTCTACACCGATTACGTCGTTGTTAGTATAGAGACGGAAGTAGCGATTGCTGAAGAGATTTTGGACATAGGTTGCAGTTTCCAAATCTTTAGATGCGGCAGAAATCAAGGTCAAGTCGCGGACGATGGTTTCTTCAGCGTGGCTAGGACCGGAGACAACAACGACTTCTGAACGCAAGTCAGCAGGAATTTCTTCTTCCAAGACTTCTGACAAACGTTTATGAGTTTCTGGCTCAAGGCCCTTAGATGCGTGCATGACCACGACCTTGTGCTTGAGGGTCTCGGCAACCTGCTTGGCTACCAGACGGGTAACTTTTGTCGGAACAACGAAGAGTACAGCGTCGACCCCATCTAGCGTTTCAGCCAAATCCTTGTAGGCAACAATCTTCTCGTCTAGAACAATGTCCCTGAAATAGCGCGTGTTAGTATGTTTTTCATTGATTTCATCAATCTGCTCCGGGATATTTCCCCAGATACGGACACTATGCCCGTTATCATTGAGCACCTGAGCTAGGGCTGTTCCCCATGAGCCAGGTCCCAAGATAGCAATGGTTTGCTTTTCCATAATGCTTCCTCTGAATTCATGTTTTTACCATTATATCATATATAAAATTTTTTTGAAAATAGCAGAGCGAAAAAGGCGGCTTGCAGGAAAAGGACAGGTCGGTTTTTACAAAATGAAAAAATCTATGAAAACAAAGAAAATGTTTCATTTTGCTTGACAATAGTTCTCTAGAAAACTATAATGGTTCTCATGGTCATTAATTAACAATGAAAGGAGTTTCGATGGGAGATTTTTTAGCAGAATTTCGTTCCCTACTCAATCAGGTGGAACAGATTGGTGACAAGATTGCCAAGGAACATGGTGTAGAGCATCTCGCTGGTCCTCAGGGATGGGCCTTGCTTTATCTAGCTAAGTGTTCTGACAAGGAAGTCTTTGTTAAGGACATTGAAAAAGAAATGAAAATTTCTAAATCAGTTGCTAGTAATCTGGTCAAACGAATGGAGAAAAATGATTTTATTCAAGTCATTCCATCCAAGCAGGATAAGCGCTACAAGCAGATTATCCTGACGGCGAATGGGCAGGAAAAAGTTAGTCGCCTAGATGACTTCCATCAGGAACTGCACCAATCATTGTTTAATAAGATTACAAAAGAAGATTTTCAATTGGTGGAGCAGTGGGCCCATCAATTAACTGAAAATATTAAGGAATATAAGGAGAAGCACAATGTTTAAAGAAGCGATACTGCGTTATAAGTGGTATGCCTTGGCCTCGGTTTTATTAACTGCAACGGTCGTGACAACTGCTCTGCTACAGCCGAGCTACTTGAAGGATGTCTTGACAGCTGTCTTGACCAACGATAAGACAGAGATTGTTGAAGTCGGTAAACTCTTGCTGGTTATTGCTGGGATTGGACTTTTGGCTGGTTTAGCTAATACTATCGTGGCAGCGAAGATTTCCCAAGGGGTTTCGGCGGATATCCGCGAAAAAACTTTTAGAAAAATCCAAAGTTTTTCTTATGCAAATGTGGAAGAGTTTAATGCGGGGAATTTGGTCGTTCGGATGACCAATGATGTCACTCAGATTCAAAACCTGGTTATGATGCTCTTTACCATCCTCATGCGGGTTCCTATGTTGTTTGTCGGGGCCTTCATCATGGCGGTTCGGACCTTGCCTGAATTGTGGTGGGTCATCGTTCTGATGGTTATTTTGATCATGGCGATTATGGCTGTGGTCATGGGGGTTATGGGTCCACGATTTGGGAAATTCCAGACACTGATGGACCGCATGAACGGCATTGCCAAGGAAAATCTGCGTGGTATCCGTGTGGTCAAGTCCTTTGTACAGGAAAAAAATCAATACGACAAGTTCAAGTCCGTGTCTAATGAACTCTTGGACCTCAACCTCTTTATCGGTTATGGTTTTTCAATCCTGCAACCCTTGATGATGTTTATTTCTTTCATGGCTATTTTCTTGTCCCTCTACCTGGTATCTGGGATGGTGGATACGAATTTTGAGGCGATTGGTGGCTTTACTTCCTTCATGAGCTACCTTATGCAGATTATGTTTGCTATTATCATGGCCTCTTTCATGGGCATGCAGGCATCTCGCGCAGCTATTTCCATCAAACGGATCAGCGAGGTCTTGGATACCGAGCCTGCTATGACCTTCAAGGATGTGGCGGATGAAGAATTGACTGGTAAGATTGTCTTTGACAATGTCAGCTTTACCTATCCGCATGACACGGAGCCGACTCTGAAAAATATTTCCTTTGAGATTGAGCCAGGCCAAATGGTCGGTGTGGTTGGAGCGACGGGCGCTGGTAAATCAACGCTTGCCCAACTCATTCCGCGTCTCTTTGACCCGCAGGAGGGAACGGTATCTATCGGGGGTCGTGACTTGAAAGAAGTCAATCAAAATACTCTTCGTAACACGGTTTCTATCGTCTTGCAGAAGGCCATTCTCTTCTCGGGTACTATTGCAGACAACCTGCGTCAGGGCGCGCCTGGGGCGGACTTGACACGCTTGGAGCGGGCCGCAGGTATTGCCCAGGCAAAGGAATTTATCGACCGTTTGGATGATAACTATGAAAGCCAGGTCGAGGAGCGGGGAAATAACTTCTCCGGTGGTCAGAAGCAACGGATGTCTATTGCCCGTGGTGTGATTTCTGAGCCAAAAGTCTTGGTACTAGATGATTCGACTTCAGCCCTTGATGCCAAGTCTGAGAAATTGGTACAAGAGGCCCTCAATCATGATTTGAAGGGGACAACGACGGTTATCGTTGCCCAGAAGATTTCTTCTGTTGTCAAAGCTGATAAGATTTTGGTACTTGATGAAGGTCATCTGATCGGCCAAGGTACCCACGCCGAGCTGGTAGCTACGAACGATGTCTACCGTGAAATCTACGAAACGCAGAAAGGGAGAGAAGAATAAATGAAGACTTTACGTTTCTTTTGGTTTTATTTTAAACGTTATAAACTGTCCTTTGCTATGATTTTTGTGGCTATTGTTGCGGCGACTTATTTGCAGGTGAAGACACCGGTTTTACTGGGGAATGCCATTACAGAATTGGGAAAAATTGGTCAGGCTTATTTTGCGGCGAAGCAAATGGGACAGACTGGTTTTAAGCCGGACATAGCTGATTTTAACGGGGTTATGCTCAACCTTCTCATGGCCTATGTGGTGACAGTTGTGTCGACCTTGATTTACACGCTCTTGTTCACTCGGATTGTGGCGCATTCGACCAACCGTATGCGTAAGGGACTTTTCGGTAAGCTGGAGCGTTTGACGGTTGCCTTTTTCGATAAGCATAAGGATGGAGATATTCTGTCACGCTTTACATCGGATTTGGACAATATTCAAAATGCCTTTAACCAGTCGCTGACCCAGGTTGTGACCAATATTGCCCTCTATATCGGTATGGTCTGGATGATGTTCCGTCAGGATGTCCGTCTGGCCTTGGTGACCGTTGCATCAACACCGATTGCCCTACTTGCTTTGGTGATTATTATCCGTCTGTCTCGTAAATACACGGATTTGCAGCAGGCAGCCGTTTCTAAGCTCAATGCCTATATGGACGAGAAAATTTCTGGTCAGAAGGCCATTATCGTCCAAGGGGTGCAGGAAGAAACGATCGATGGCTTTATGGAGCTCAATGAAGAAGTGCGTCGGACGACCTTCAAAGGGCGTCTCTTCAGTGGGGTGCTTTTCCCCTTCATGAACGGGATGAGCCTGGTTAATACGGCCATCGTTATCTTTGCAGGCTCCAGCATAGTACTCAATGATTCTTCCTTGGAAACAGCAGCAGCTCTTGGTTTGGTGGTGATTTTTGTTCAGTATTCGCAACAATACTACCAGCCAATCATGCAGATTGCAGCCAGCTGGGCGGAGTTGCAACTGGCTTTCACGGGTGCTCACCGTATCCAGGAAATGTTTGACGAACCTGAAGAAGTTCGCCCTGAAAATGCACCGCATTTCACCGAACTCAAAGAAGGAGTGGAAATCAAGAACATTGACTTTGGCTACCTGCCAGGTCAGAAGGTTTTGGACAAGGTGACTATCTCTGCTCCTAAGGGCAAAATGGTGGCGGTCGTTGGGCCGACGGGATCTGGTAAGACTACCATTATGAACCTGATTAACCGTTTCTACGATGTCAATGGGGGTAGCGTGGCATTTGACGGTCGCGATATCCGTGAATACGACTTGGATAGTCTGCGTGATAAGGTTGGTATCGTCTTGCAGGAATCTGTCCTCTTCTCTGGTACCATTGCGGACAATATTCGCTTTGGCGATGAGACTATTTCGCAGGAAATGGTGGAAACAGCGGCGCGTGCCACCCATATCCACGACTTTATCATGAGTCTGCCAGAGGGCTATGAGACATATGTGACTGATGATGAAAATGTCTTTTCAACTGGTCAGAAACAGCTGATTTCCATTGCCCGTACCCTTTTGACAGACCCTCAAGTCCTGATTTTGGACGAAGCAACCTCAAACGTGGACACGGTAACGGAAGCCAAAATTCAAAAGGCTATGGAGGCCATTATCGCAGGACGGACCAGCTTCGTCATTGCCCACCGCCTCAAGACTATCTTGAATGCGGATGAAATCATCGTCCTCAAAGACGGTAAGGTCATCGAGCAGGGCAACCACAGCCAACTTCTCAAACTCAACGGCTTCTACGCCGAACTCTACCACAACCAGTTTGTGTTTGAATAATCCACTTCGAAAACCACAGACAGACCTTGTTGACTAAATGACTTCAGTGGTGGATTTCAGTTTGTTCCCATGAAAGGTTAGAGGAACAGAATTGTATATGTGTCGCATAGTCCGATTTTGATTTTCATTGAATATAAGAATGTGAATAGCAAAAACCAGTCAATCTATATCTGTGATTGACTGGTTTTTAAGTATGTGTTCTACAAGACTTCAAGTTTAAGATAGATAACTTGATGCATTCAGTCTTGTAAGATGGATTTTTTTGGAATGTTTTCATGTTCATCTGATGTAGTTTATTAGTGATTTTTTTGTATGACTAGGTGTCATTTTTTGTTACTAAGAGATAAGCAACTGAAAAACCGACACTAATCCCTAGGGTAATCCACCATTTGAAGGGTTGGTGGAACATCCAAGAGCGAAGTCCACTAAGTAGGAAAACAACTGAGTGGAGGCCGATTAGAGTGAAAACGATTGATTTTTTTTGAAAGAGATTGGTTCGTTTCATAATTGTTCTCCTTTCCCCAATGCTCTATGTGGGATTAAAATAGAAAAGAAAGTGAACTTGCCAGAGCAATAAGTAGGAAAATCCCTTGCCAAATTGGGAAATCTTTCTGAATGAACTTGTCCCCGTACAATGCAAGGGCTAGAGAAATCCAGAGAATGATTATTTTCAAGTAAACCATGGTGAGCACCTCCTAAGAAAGGGGTTGGATTTATCCGTGAGATTAGTAGATAATCAAGATGTTTATGTTGGTTATGTCCATTCCCATTTATTTAGTTTTTGGAACAAGAAAATTCCAAATGGCCGCAGCTCGTGTTGCTGGGTGCTGTCTGTTTATTTCAAGGAATAACTCTGAAACTTCTGGAGTCAATGAGTTGCTTATTGCAAGAGGCGAAAGTTCTTGTTTTAAGTAAGCGATGACCTTTAAAAGGTATTCGTCATGTTGAAGGGCAGTTTGTGCATGTTGTAATATCGCAAGCTCTTGGACCGATAAGAGCTGTGTGTTAAGGATAGTCTCAATTTGCCCTAATAAAGTTTTGTTCATTTTGATATCTCTTATTATCTCTCCTTACATATATATCACAAAATTCGAAGCCTAAGTATTGATTCCCAGTACGACAACAAATGTTGCAAGATAGGCTACGAAAAGCAAAAATAGGCTATAGAGACCAATGATTCCCCATTTTTTTGCAGGAGATACTTGCTTTTTATTTAATGTTTTAACTAGTTTATAACCTAGAAATAAACAAGCAAGGAATAGAATGAGTGCTAATAGTTTTATGATTAAAAAAATGATGAATGCAGCAGTCATGGTTGCACCTCCTAGCTATGTTTTATGAAAGAGGGAGGAATGAGTAATGTGCGTATTTATTTCTTGCAAGCCTTGTGTCAGGTAAAATTGGTATTCATTCAAGAACATTGATTTTGATAGTGAAAGCCCATTTGCCAAGTGTGTAGAAATTATCTAAATCATAAATGAATAATCCGCTGACACTTATCGGCAATATATGGATCGTGTGTGACGATAATCACTGTTTTTCCACTAGCATTCATTTCTATGAGAAATTGCAGGATTAAGTCCCTATTTTCCTGATCTAATGATCCCGTTGGCTCATCTGCTAAGATAAGATTGCTTGGCTTGAGTAGAGCACGAGCGATAGCGATTCGTTGCTGTTCTCCTCCAGACAGCTCTGAAATTTTTTGTTTTAGCGTGTTTGCTAGTCCGATTTTTTCTAGTATATTTTTTATAGACTCTTCCTTTTCCTTTTTTGATAATCTGGTATATTTTAATGCCATTAGGAGATTATACTCGACGCTTTCGTTCTCAATTAGAGCAAAATTTTGGAATAGATAGGAAATTTGTTCCCGAATTATTTTTTGAGATACCCTAGTGTTTACAGGTACGTTTGAATGACCAAATAGGAGGTAATTTCCTTCGTATTCACCGTCAAGCAAGCCAATGATGTTTAGTAATGTTGTTTTTCCGCTACCACTTTTTCCAACAATTGCGACTAGTTCACCTTGTTCAATGTTGAGGGAAAAATCATGTAGGATATGTTTTTGACCAATCTTTTTAAAGATATGTTCTAAATGAATCATAAGTTCTCTCCTTTCAAGTATTGTACAAGATTTTTTTGCTCCATGCGCAGTGATGTAAATAGGAAAATACCTCCATCAGCAATGGCAAATAGTAAAAAAAGTGCAAGAGGAAATAGTGACTTACCAGCTACCAAAATAACTGGAAGAGGTAGCAAATATAGTAGAGTTAGTCCGATTAGAATAGGTTTGTAGCGGTCAAAAAGTGACCATCCTAAAAATTTCATAGTGATGATATGAGATTTTCTCCAAAGAAACATACTTTTTACAATAAAATAGGAAACAACAATGCTCAGTAAGCAGATAATCGCAAACAGGGTGACGAAGTTACGACTAGCGTCTCGGAAACTATCTACACGCCCTTGCTGAATAGATTTTATTGATGAGAACTTGAAATAGCTATCATCAGGTAATTTCTGAAGAATTTGTTCAATTTTTTGTTGATGTTGAGGGGTGTTTGCAATTTTAATTGGGCTACTTAGTCCAGTATTGGATAGATGCGCTCTATCCTCCCACGACATGTCGTTGTCATTGACTAAACTAATCATTGGATTAGTAAAATTGTTGGATAAGGTTTCGTTGTATGGGAAGAATGTCCAGTCGTCGTCATAATAAATGTATTCAACATCTACCTCGCCGACTGTTTTTGTCACTTGTTCTTCATATTTCAGTAACAGCAAACCAATCAATTTTGCTAGATTTTCGTCAGACTCTTCATTCTTTTTCATTGATGCTGGAAAGAAAATAGTCATCTGTTTACTTGTATGTGGAATCGGAAATCCTATGCTCTCGAGATAGGATTTGTTGGCATATAGAACAGGGATGTCATTAGCCAATGTTGAATGTTCAAATTCTTTGAGATGTGAGAAATTACTAGGGTTTATGATACTAGAACGAATATAATAGGTTGGAAGATTTTCTGTCAAATTCTTATATAAGGAGTAATAATATTGATGAGCTTTGTCAGAACCAGACAGGCTATCTTGCCAGAGTTGATTTCCTGATTTTACGGTTTCGAGTGTTAGGAAATCTCCCTGTTTTTCCCATTGTTCTTGATAGTTCAATTCTTGGTGTTCCTCATAAATGCTGTTTCCGACACCAATCATCAATATAGTGATAAGAAGTGTGAGACAGCATTTGAAGAAATTATTGATATAGAACCCTGTTTTGAAGGAAACAAATCCTTTTATGATAGATGCGGCATTGATGCGTTGGATAATTGTGATGACTAAAATGTTGATGAGTAGATAGACTTGAAGGAGGATAAAATGCGCTAACAGCATCATAGCTGTAAAACCTTGAGGTATGTAGTCAAAAAACAAAAACGGTAAACTATTTAGAATGATGCTACCGATTCCCATAATTAGTATATTTTGTTTTACATAGCGATAGAAAATCTCTAAGTTAGTGTATCCAAGTATTTTTTCAACGCCGATATGTTTGATATCTAAAATTGGTTGGTAAACAGAAGTTAATGAAAGGAGTAAAAATGCGATACAGCAGATGAGTGCTACTAGTAGCAGGTCTCTGTTTATTAATTCTACTGCTGTTTCAAAGGTTGGAGTCAATAGTGTAGAAGAATCAATATTGAAAAAATGACTTAATTCCTGTACTATTTCAGTATCGTTTATTGATTTTGTTGATGTGACGGTATACTGACCATTTAGTGTATGGGATGTATCTTGAAAATAGTTTTTTAAAGTGATGAGCCGTATCGTCTTGGCCTGCAAAAATGTTGGGATATGCCCTAGTTTGTCGGAAGATTGTATATTTGTATAAGATCCACTTCCGTCTTCATTAAAAGTAAGTTGCTGGATTCCAAAATCTTTATAAGGAAATGTCTCATGAGAAAAAACACCTGCTTTTATTACCTCGGTGTTGCTATCTGTTTTGACAATTGAAACGTCGTATTTATCAGCAATTTTTTCAAAAAAATGCAGTAAATCCTGTGAAGGAACGGCACTATCGCGTAAATAAAATTGAAATGAATAGTCAGTCGTTCCTAATTCACGTATGCGATTGATTTCCTTAGTATAGTGTAGATTTACAACGATAAAACTGACACAACACAGAAGTAGAATCATACAGAAATGGTTTAGCCTTTTCATCTGAACACCTCCTTATAAACGTTTTCCAACCAGCACACCAATAGAGCTGGTTGGAAAATAATTATCTCTTTGAAATTGACTATCAGTCATTCATCAATTGAGGAGCAATAGTTGTTCCCGATTACCCTACTATCAAACATTTTTGAATATGGTAATCGTTTTTCTCTTAATTTCATGGTCTGTGGAAAACTAATTTCAGTGCATATCAAAAACCATAGAAATATTCCATGCCAGTTGGTGGGATTTTAGTAATAGATGCTTTTGCCCAAATACCTGCGCCTTGGCGTTGACGGTTTTCATGTTGCCCATTTTTAACAGTAGCGGTATGAGAACGCGTTGGATGATGGTAGTTGGAATACCCGTAGGTTCCTGTCCATCCAACTCCATAATGCCATTCACCACCATCGACAAAATCTGCAAAGGCGACTGTGGATACCATTAAACTACAAGCAATTCCCAAGGCAAAACCCAATTTAGCAAACTTTTTCATGATAATTTTCCTTTCTAAGTGTATTTTTATTTTTAAGATTAGCTTTCCCATCCCCTCCACCCAACATATGGTTTCCAGTCATTTTCCTCCTTTCCAGAGTGGTGAGATGGTAATAGCTTATTTATTGATAACTGGCCAAATGATAACCCATCCATCCCCTAAAAGTTGAGGGGCTAGTAGGATGGCTGAGTAAGTTAAAAGCAAAAGATAATTTTTCCAAGTTTTCATAAGAGTACCTCCTATTATTATTTTTGTTTTTCTTTACTATTATGGTATCATATAATAAATGCGATTGATGAAAACGTAAACATTTCTCACATATATTTTTGGAGGTCTTGTATGAAATGGGATTTTGGGACAGTCTTAAAAGAAATTCGTAAGTCCAAAGGGCTTAGCCAGCAGGAAGTTTGTGGAGATGCCCTGTCACGGACAACCCTATCAAAAATTGAAAACAACAAAGAATACCCGACCATTGCTCACTTTTCCCATATTCTTCGTCAGTTGGATATGACCTTTGCAGAGTTTGACTATATCTGCCATGCCTATCAGCCTTCGGAACGTTCTACTATCATCCATCGCTTTGAAAATCTGAGAGGACAATTTTTTTCTGAATCAAACTGTCAAGATTTTTTGTACCAAGTAAATCAGTATTTGAAGAAGCAAGAAGATATACGGGTTCAGCGGATAGAACAACAGATACAGTTAGCTCTCTCTATCTATCAAACAGGAGATGGGGAGCGAACCAGACAGTTGGGTCAAGCACTCTGGAAGGAATTGGAGAAGTCAGACACTTGGTATTTAGCTGACTTTCGTAAGTTGGGGTTGGTGCTTCCGATTATTCCTGTATCTCATTTGAAAGGCTTTGTAGATAAAATCTTGCTTTCCTTGGACAAGTATAAGGACTTCAGAGATGTACAGGTTAGCCAGTTTGCTTTTCTCTACAACCTATCAACCGTTTTACTGAAAAATGGGGAGTATCAACTTTGTGTTTCAGTAATGGAGAGAGTTTATGCCATGGCTCAGGAAAGTATGCGGATTGATTATGTAGGCATGGCTAATGTCCGTATGGGTATCTTTCAGCAGGATAGAGGGATGGTGGACAAGGGGCTTGCCATTCTCCGAGCTGCAGACTTGCTGGAGCTGGTTGAACATTTGGAGAAAGAAGTCGAGGAGTATTGGGAGATTTTTGGCTCGGAAAAGGATTGAATTGCTTGAGCTAGTTTATAGTAGTAGCACCTGTTTGTCAGGTGTTTTTTGTTGAAAATCGCAGGCTTTGATGAATTAGTGTATAATAGACCTATGAAAAGACTGAGCGTTCGAGTTGAATTATTTCCCCTGAAAAAAGAAGAAATCCATGCCTACTTAGATGACAAGGGTGTTTTAGTGAATGACTATTTCAAGACCTACCTAGCTCACTCGACATATCAAGTGGTGGAGGAGCAGCAAGAGTGCTTGGTTGAGATTGTCAGCCTAGCTGACATGGGATTTGATAGGGAAGCAACTGCTCCTCAGATAGAGGAGAGAGCCGTGGAGATGGGTTTTCAATTACCACCAGCTCATCTGGGAGTTTATCTTCGGTTGGCCTTGTTGGAACAGGAAGTTAGTCAAGATGCTATACTCTCCCAAGGAAAATCACCAGACGGAGCCATTTGCCTGCTGTCGCCTCAGTTGGAAGAATTCACCTTCCCTCGCAGTGTCTATCTTCGTAAGGTTGACCAAGACTTGTGGCTACGTGCGGCTCGCTTTGATGACGAGTATGCCTTTCCCTTAACAACACTTTTTGCATTTGTGACGAAAAATGCGAATGAATACAATGAATAAAAAGAAGAAAATGATGTAAGGAGTTCTTATGAAAATCCGTGGATTCGAACTGGTCAGCCAGTTTACTGATGAAAATTTATTGCCAAAACGAGAGACAGCCCACGCAGCAGGTTACGACTTGAAAGCTGCGGAGATGGTTAGCTTGGAGCCAGGCGAGATTAAGCTGGTGCCAACGGGTGTCAAGGCCTACATGCAGGCCAACGAGGTTCTCTATCTCTACGACCGTTCGTCCAACCCTCGCAAAAAGGGGCTGGTTTTGATTAACTCGGTTGGGGTTATTGACGGTGATTATTATGGCAATCCAGCCAATGAAGGTCATATCTTTGCCCAGATGCGAAACATCACAGAAGAAACCGTTGTGGTGGAAGCTGGCGAACGCATTGTGCAAGCCGTTTTTGCCCCCTTCCTACTAGCAGATGGCGACCAGGCCGACGGTGTGCGGACAGGTGGATTTGGGAGTACGGGGAAATAGGAGGAGATTACCATAGCTAAGAAAAAAACAACCTTCATTTGTCAGAACTGCGAGTATCATTCGCCCAAGTACCTGGGGCGCTGTCCTAACTGTGGTTCTTGGTCTAGCTTTGTTGAAGAAGTCGAAGTGGCGGAGGTCAAAAATGCCCGCGTCAGCCTGACTGGTGAGAAGACCCGACCTATGAAGCTCAATGAAGTTTCGTCTATTCAAGTCGCTCGCACCAAGACCAATATGGAGGAATTCAACCGCGTTCTCGGGGGTGGTGTAGTGCCGGGCAGTCTGGTCTTGATCGGTGGCGATCCGGGGATTGGCAAGTCCACCCTGCTCTTGCAGGTTTCGACCCAGCTGTCGACCATCGGCACTGTTCTTTATGTCTCTGGTGAAGAATCGGCCCAGCAGATTAAGCTCCGTGCCGAGCGTTTGGGCGACATCGACAGCGAGTTCTATCTCTATGCGGAGACCAATATGCAGAGCATTCGGACCGAGATTGAGAAAATCAAGCCAGATTTCCTGATTATCGACTCTATCCAGACCATTATGAGCCCTGACATCTCCAGCGTGCAAGGCTCTGTCAGTCAGGTCCGTGAAGTGACAAATGAACTCATGCAGATTGCCAAGACCAACAATATCGCAACCTTTATCGTCGGCCACATGACCAAGGAAGGTACTCTGGCTGGACCTCGGACCTTGGAGCATATGGTAGATACCGTTCTTTATTTTGAGGGCGAGCGGCAGCACACCTTCCGTATCTTGCGGGCGGTCAAAAACCGCTTTGGCTCTACCAACGAAATCGGCATTTTTGAAATGCAGTCGCAGGGCTTGGTCGAAGTTCTCAATCCAAGTGAGGTCTTTCTGGAAGAGCGTCTGGACGGAGCGACAGGCTCTGCTATTGTCGTGACAATGGAGGGCACTCGCCCCATTCTTGCGGAAGTGCAGGCTCTGGTGACGCCGACCATGTTTGGCAATGCCAAGCGGACCACGACAGGCTTGGATTTCAACCGTGCCAGCTTGATTATGGCAGTTTTGGAAAAACGGGCAGGCCTGCTCCTCCAAAACCAAGATGCCTATCTCAAGTCAGCAGGTGGAGTCAAACTGGATGAGCCAGCGATTGACCTGGCGGTCGCAGTTGCCCTTGCCTCCAGCTACAAGGACAAGCCTACCAACCCACAAGAGTGCTTTATAGGCGAAATCGGTCTGACAGGGGAAATCCGCCGCGTCAATCGGATTGAACAACGGATTAACGAAGCCGCCAAACTAGGCTTTACTAAGGTCTATGCCCCTAAAAATTCCCTGACAGGAATCAAGGTACCAAAGGAAATCACGGTTATCGGTGTGACAACCATTGGCGAAGTCTTGCAGAAGGTGTTTGGGTGATATAGGCGTATGACCTGTATCAATCAATATGATAAGAATTAGTATTATAGAAGAGTTTGGCGTTTTCCAAACTCTTTTAATCTTTATTATCTGCTAAATTTAGCTGGCATTATGTTTACTAGTCGTTCTTGAGCCCAGTCTGAATTTGATTTCAAGAGAAGTAAATTGGGCTCAAATTGGGTAGAAATTATTTTTGAAAGGGTTTACAATGTTGTTAAGGAGGAACTTATGATTGATAATCGTACACTTGCAATCCTCATGGAATTATTTGCTACTAGTCAAATGAACCTATATGAATTAAGTATTCAGACGGGAATCGACAAAGGCACACTTCAAGCCAGTATCGAAATTGTCAATCAGTTATTAAAAGAGCAGTCATTAGACTCTATAGATTTTAATGAGGAATACTATAGTGTCCCAGACTCATTATTAAAGAGTAAGGATCAAATATTTCAGTTGTTTAGCAATAGGCAAATCTATTTATCTCAGGAACAGCGCCAACTAGTTATTTATCTCTATACTTTTATTCGAAAAGATTTTGTATCCAGCTTTTTATCTTGTCGCCTTCTCACCTAACTTGGCTTGAAAAATTCCTTGAATTATGGGACACTAGGTCTATGGATAGAATACGTCGTGAATTTCAAAAGGTTTATTATAATCTGGATAAAATCCTGCTCTTGTTTTTTGTCTCCTTTATTGTTATGGAGTTTGTATGGATTCCGCTCAATTCCTGGTTGGCAGAATTTCTTCTGTCGCTGACAGGCCATGCCTACCTATCTCCAACAAATGTCCTCCAAGTCCTATCTAGCAATCTTTTTGTTACTGTTCTTTTTGCTCTGCTGGTCATTCTAAATATCTTGGTTGCCTATCTGGAAATTGCCCTCATCTTTACTGGGGTTAGGCAGTTGTTGGACAATCGGGTCAAGCATTTGAGAGATTATATTAAGGATGTTGGACGGGATATGGTGAGGATTATCAGCCATACCAGTCTCCCTAAAATTAGCTTTCTCCTATGCTATGCAACGGTGTTATTGCCCTTTTTGCGTAGGATTTTGAATATTTATTATTTTAATAAGCTAGTCATTCCTCAATTTGTGTTGGATTATCTTGAAAAGAACAATCTTGTAGCCTTAGTGATTGCTCTAAGTTTGTTGGTCTTTTCTTGGTTATCTGCTAGGCTCATGTATGCTATACCTAAGATTTATTTTGAACACCGAGGGGTCAAGGAATCAGTAGCCCACTCCTGGAATCAAACCCGGGGGTGGCAGCAGTTGGTAGCCTACGCCCGCCTCTTGTGGACAATGACCTTGCCTGGTCTGGTTATACTTGGTGTTGGGCTCACCCTCTATCTGTTCCAGCTTTTGGTGGACAAGACTCTGCCTTCCCTGGCCTATCCCCTGGCCTTGCTGAGCTTCATCCTCTTCAGGCTGACCTACTATGGGGCTATTGCCATGTTTATGACCAAGTTTGTGACTCTCTTGACTGGTCAGCATTTACCAAGCTACCGACGAAAGCGCCTGCGTCACCGCCTCCGTTTGCTGATTGTGGTAAGCTCTGCCTTACTCTTTGGTTTGGACGGGGCTCTCAGCCTTTATTATCCCTTTGAAAGCCTGCCAGTGACCATTTCTCACCGAGGTGTGGATGATGAAAATGGTGTCCAAAATACCCTTGAATCTCTGGAGTTAACTGCCCAGCTCAGGCCGGATTTTGTGGAGATGGACATTCAGGAGACCAAGGACGGTCAGTTTGTCGTCATGCATGATACGAATTTGTTGGCCTTGACGGGAAATACCGGAGGTACGCACGATTATAGCTTGCAGGAGTTGACCTCCATGACCGCCTCGGAAAATGGTCAGTCTGCACCAGTTCCGTCCTTCGATGCCTATCTGGATAAGGCAGACCAATTGGGTCAGAAACTCCTGGTCGAAATCAAGGAGACCAAGCAAGATAGTCCTGATTTAGCTAAGAATTTTGTCAAAAAATATGGGAAACGCCTCTTGGCCAAGGGGCATCAGTTTCATTCGCTAGATTATCAGATCATTGTAGAAATCGAGAAGGTTCTGCCCCAGCTAAAAACCTATCTGATTTTGCCCTTTAACAGTATCTATCCTCAGACAGTAGCGGATGGCTACACCATGGAATATACTTCTCTGGACCAAAATTTCATGATGAAGTCTTGGTTACGCGGCAAGTCGGTCTATGTCTGGACGCCCAATGATGAGGACGAAATGACACGAATGGCTATGCTTCAGGTGGATGGGATTATCACCGACCAGCTTGAGAGCTTGCAGAGGGTTGAAGACAGTCTGCGGTCAACCACTCGCTATGCAGATTTGTTCCTCTTGCAGGTCGAGTCTTTGTTATATGGATTGTAAAAAACGTGAGTTCGGATGGAACCCACGTTTTTAATGTGAAATGGGAAGGAATTCCCATCGAAAGCAAGTTTTGAGAGCTTCATACTAGCCTAGGAGTTGTGCCATTCTTCTCTGAGAATGCCGTATTTGACAGAGTCATAGTAGTATCCCTGCCAGTAGCGAACCTTGCGAATCTGTCCTTCTTTTCGCATGCCAATCTTTTCAGCTACCCGCATCATGCCAGGATTACCAGACCAGGTGGTCAGTCCGATGTGTTCCAGTTCTGGCATGCTTGTGAAAATCTGACGAATCCATTTCTGGAGGGCTAGGGTTGCGAATCCTTTTCCCCATTGGTCCTCATTATAGATTTCGATACCAACTTCTAGCCAGCGTGTGGCTTGATTTTCCCAATAATAACTAACCATTCCGATTGGCTTTCCATCTACCAAGATGCCTCGAACTTCTTCTGTTTGGAACCAAGGATAGCGCGGTGATTCTTGGAAATTGGTGAAGTCTTTATAAGCCTGATAGTCATCGAAATAGGGGGCTGCGAACTCTTTCCAGTAGGGTTTTTCGTCAGAGAATCCTATTTTCCAAATAGTTCGGAGTGCTTGCTCTGTAAGAGGGAGGAGTTCTAGGTTGGACACGGGAGTGCTCCTTTCTAAAATGGCAATTTCCCTGCGAAGGCACCGAGTTTCTTCTTGGTTGCCTCATCAATTTGTTCCAGCGCTGCATTAACCGCCTGAATGGTCATATCCTGCAAGGTTTCGATGTCGTCAGCGTCAACAACTTCAGGTTTGAAGTCGATGGCAACCAATTTCTTGTCGCCTGTCAAAGTTGCGGTGACCAAGTCTTGTGCAGAAGTGCCTGTAAACTGGGTTGCAGCCAGTTCAGCCTGGCTTTTCTCCATTTGCTTTTGCAATTTCTGGGCCTGTTTCATCATTTGTTGCATATTCATCATAGTGTCTTTCCTCCAAAAGTATTCTGGAAGTATTATAGCATGAAAAGCGCCGAATTGAGTAGGAAAAAAGTTAGAGAAAATTAAAATATTAACCTACTTTAAGTTGACTTTGTGGAAAAAATCGCTTATAATAAAAGAAAAACTGGTTATAACCAGATGAAACGAGGAGGACCTATGTTCCGTTTAGCAAAAGAAGAACTTGAAAAGTTGGGTGCCCATATTACAGCGGGTGAGATTTTTCAACAGCCTGGACTCTGGCGTGAGGCCTACCAGCTCTATCTCGATAAGCTTGAAGTCATAGAGCGCTTTGTGGCTGACATCAAGGAGAAACATGATTTTGTCCATGTCATTTTGACAGGGGCAGGGACATCTGACTTCGTTGGTCAGAGCATCGCCAACTACCTCAATAATGTCAATGACTTGAAACGCATTCGCTTCTCAGCCATTGGTACGGTAGAATTGGTTGGTCGTCCGCATGATTATCTTCAGGCTGATGTACCGACTATCCTGGTATCCTTTGCCCGTTCTGGAAATTCTCCAGAGAGTGTGGCAGCGGTGGAAATTGCCAAGACACTGGTTGACACCCTTTACCAAGTAACCATTACCTGTGCACCTGAAGGGAAATTGGCTCAAGCGGCAGAGGGAGATGCAGACAATCTCTTGCTCTTGCAACCAGCCGGCTCCAACGATAAGGGCTTTGCCATGACAGGTTCTTACAGCTGTATGTCCTTGACGGCCCTGCTTGTCTTCTCGTCAGCTAGCCAAGAAGAAAAAGCTGCATGGGTCGACACCATTGCTCGCCTTGGCCAGGATGTCTTGGACCGTGAGGACTTCATCCAAGAGATTATTGATCTGGATTTTGAGCGCGTGATTTACCTGGGAGCAGGCGGTTTCTACGGGGTTGCCCACGAGGCTCAGCTGAAGATTTTGGAATTGACCGCTGGTAAGATTGCGACCATGTACGAGTCTCCGCTCGGTTTCCGTCATGGACCAAAATCCTTTATCAACGACAAGACCTTGATTTTCCAATTTGTCTCAAATGATGCTTATACACGTCAGTACGATGTGGACCTCTTGAATGAGGTGCATGGGGATGCAATAGCAGAGCGAATTGTTGCCCTTTCTGCATCGAAATTGGAAGGCACTGAGGCACCAAATTTCGTCCTCGCAGAAGGCGGAGCAGAGCTACCAGACGTCTTCTTGACCTTCCCATACGTGGTCTTTGCCCAAACGGTGTCTATCATGGCAGCCATCAAGTGCAAGAACTTGCCAGACACTCCGTCGCCAACCGGAACGGTGAATCGAGTGGTGCAAGGTGTGATTATTCATCCTTTAGAAAAATAGGCAGTAAAAAAAACGAGTTGCAGGTGCAGCTCGTTTTCTGGTTTATGCATGCGGTAAATGTAGCTTGGACTGTGCCAAGTCCACTGTGATGCGATAGTCTGTGTTGTCGCGCACGGTGATTTCAAAGTCGGTCGTATAGAGGACCAGGCGGAGTTTATCGCCTTTTTTCAGCTTGTAAATGGTTGGCTGGAGTTCCCAGGTCAGGTTCATCCACTCATCTGGTGTGACGGACTCAACGGTCATCAAGTCACAGCGATTTTGCAGGTTAAGATAGCCTTTGGTGATGACTCGTTGTGGGCTTTCTTTGAATGGCAATTCGGTCAAATTTTCCTGAGCGTGGTAGCGACCGTTGTCTAAGCTGAGGCGAGCCAGCGGTACTGGGATTGGTGCCAGGCGTTTTGCTGGTCCAAAGTCCAATAACTGGGCAGACAAGAGCCCTTTGGCTAGATTGGATTTGACACGGAGTTCTAAGCAGGCTCTACCGTTGAGCTGGACATCTTGGTCCAGTTCAATGTCCACCGTAATCTGATTGGCCTTGTCCGCAAACAAGTCTTGGTGGAAACTTGGATAGGATTTGCCGTATTTAGCAAAGGTTTCCTCATCATAGTTGTTTTGAATAGCTGCCTCAGCCTGTCCCAGACCCAAGCTGATTTGCTGGTCTCCGCCAAAGGTTTCCAGTGTGGTCCAGCTTTGCTCGCCAGTATTTTCCTGCCAAACGACGGTCGGAAGTTGGTAGGCATTGTCGTAGCCCAGCAGTTTTTGGCTGAGCAGGGCGTTCATGCTTTCACGGAAATCAATGGATTGCCAATTATTGATGTAAACGTGGGCACCATTGTGGAAAAAGAGGTGCTTGTTAATGTGGGCTGGCAGAGCGTGGAACATATTCCAGACATGAATAGGCTTGACATTCCAATCCTGCGAGCCGTGGGTAAAGACGACCTCACACTTGACCTTGTCGGCATTGAGTAAATAATTGCGGTCCTGCCAATACTGGTTGTAATCGCCTGTCTGACGGTCAAGGGCAGAGCGCTCAGCAGCCGATCTCTTCTCGTAGTCAGCCTTGTTGCGCAGGAAGTCACCTGCCTGCAAACTCTTGGAGTAGGTCAGAGCAGTCAGGCTGTCCAAGTCTTCTCCCGGATAACCACCGGGGTTGGTCACCAAACCATTTTCACGGTAGTAATCATACCAAGACGAAATCCCTGCCTCGGCGATAACTGCCTCAAGTCCGTCAACACCTGTTGTCGCAAGGGCATTGGACATGGTCCCTAGATAAGACAGTCCCGTCGTCGCTACCTTACCATTGGCCCAATCAGCCTTGACCTCTAGCGAGCGGGTGTGGTCTGTGTAGGCCTTGGTGCGACCGTTCAGCCAGTCAATCACCGCTTTGTAGCCCTCAACCTGCTGGTAGTCACCAGACGTCATGTAGCCAGTCGATCCTAGAGTTCCAACTCCAGACACATGGAGGCTGGCGAAACCACGAGCAAGGAAGTAATCATTGAGGGAGTAAGAAGTGATGTGGCCCAGTTTTTCGGTGGCAGGGCTGACAGGCAGGTCCCGCTGGTCCAAGTCTAGCTTAGTGATGCTGGTCTGCTTGACCTCAATGGTGCCAGCTGGTTTTTCCGCCAACTCCCCTTCCATCTTGTGCAGGGCCTTGTCGCTGGCAACTTCATTGACTCCTTGATGATAAGGGCTGTTGGTAATAACCGCAGGGATTTTCCCGTCAAAGTACGGACGGAGGATGGAAACTTTGACAATATCAGTCTGGCCAGTCCCAGCCGTATCGACAGGTGTTTCGACATAGACCACCTCACGAATGAGATTTTTAGTTGAAAAGGTCGCCAAGGATTTTCCGTTGAAGAAGTGGTAGCGATTGTCCTCAGGAATCAGGTCGTCACTGACCAGCTGGTCAATCAAGGTATTGCCTGACTTGGTACGCGTATTGAGTAGCTGATAGAGATTTTCAATGATGTCGCCAAAGACAATTGGGAAATTGGTTTTCTCGGCAAAAGCCGCAACATCAGTATAGTCAAAGTTTGGCACAAAGCCCAGCAATTGAAAGGCTACTTGGTAGAAAACTTCCGCAGTGACTTGGCGGTCCGACTGAAAGAAGGTCAAGAGGTCTGTCTCCCAGTCTGCAATCATATTGGACAGGGCAAAGTCTGTGTTGGTTGTCAGAAAATGACAGGTTCTTACGAAGATTTCCAGGATTTCTTTTATTTCTGCTTGACTATCGACCGCAAAGCCGATAGAATGGAGTTCGTTTACAATGGTTTCCCGATTTTGTGGGATGTATGAAAATTGATTAAAACGCATAGGAGCTCCTTATTTTCTGAAATTATCTACCTTCCATTATAGCGGAAAAGGGGCAAATTTGTCTAAGAATAGTTAGAAATTCTGTAAGGAAAAATGTCGAAATCTACAGGAAATCATTTGTAAAATTAAGTAAAATTCTATATAATATCTAGGAATGATATTAGGAGGGAAATGATTGTGTTAAGGGAAAATCAAGCCGTAGTACCTGTGCTGCGGGTCAATAATAGAAGTGTTAATCAAGCCTTCCTAGAAGATAATTTGGGGATGAAAACCAAGCTGGAAGACGGCCCATTTGCGGAATTTGCTGGTCATCAAGACAGCGAGATTAGGCTGGTTTTGCAGGAATCGCCAGGCAATCGTAGCCGGGCTGTTCATGGACTGAAGAAGCTCAATAAAATCATTATCAAGGTCGAGAAGGTTCACGAAATTGAGGCTCTGTTGGCTAATGGAACGGTTTACAGCAAGCTCTACAAGGGGCATAATGGCTATGGTTTTGAGGCAGTATCGCCTGAGGGAGATACTTTTTTGCTCCACAGTGAGGCAAGCATCGATGATTTAACAGCTATTCTGCCACCAGTTCCTTTTAAGGGGGATGCTGATTTCGCTGGTTTAAGTCATTTTGAGGTGGAGTCTGTTTGGATTAACAGCCCTCATCCAGTAGTTAGCCAGGATTTTTATGAGACTATCTTGCCCAACCAGGACTTTTTGCGTTTTGTTGGGGCAGAGGGTGAAGATTTACTGACACCAGCAGAAGAGATCTGGGACTTGGACAGCCTCCGTTTTGCGGTAGAGAGTGATTATGATTGGTCTGATTTGGAGAGCAAGCTGGACGTTCCATTTTTCAAAGACAAGAAAGCGACTTTTATCCAAACAACAGACCCAAGCGGTATTGAATTGTGGTTTGAAAAATGAGACAAGCAATTTTAGACAAGATTTCAGAGCAGATTGGGCAAGGAGTCTATCCTGGTGCCAGTCTGGCTCTTTTTTCTAAGGGTCAGTGGCAGGAGTATTATCTGGGTACTCAGGATGGTCAGACGCCAGTTGAGGCGGGTTTGACCTATGATTTGGCTTCTGTTTCCAAGGTGGTGGGAGTTGGCACTCTTGCGACTTTTTTGGTCAATAGCGGAGCTTTGGAGCTAGATAGAACCTTGCAGTCTTACTATCCTGCTTTTCAGAATAGTCAAGTGACCATCCGGCAATTATTGACCCATACTAGCGGTATCGATCCTTTCATTCCCAATCGGGATAGTCTGGATGCAGACCAATTAAAAGAAGCGATTTTGAAGATTAGGGTGACGGAGAAGAAGGACTTTTTCTATACTGATATCAATTTTCTGCTCTTGGGCTTTTTGCTGGAGGAAATGCTGGGGGACAGTCTGGACCAGCTCATTAAACGCCGTATCCTAGAGCCCTTTGGCATGTCCCAAACCAGCTACGGACCAGTTAGCGAGGCAGTGCCAACCCTTAAGGGCGTCAAGGCAGGTGTGGTGCACGATCCTAAGGCGCGTGTCTTGGGGCTCCATGCGGGGAGTGCGGGCCTCTTTTCAACGGTCAGGGATTTAGAAATCTTTTTGGACCAGTATTTGACGGCGGATTTTGCAGGTCAATTGACCCAAGATTATGGCTTTGATGCCAATCGTAGCCGTTCGCTAGCCTGGGATAAGAAGGGGAACTGGTTGTCTCACACAGGCTATACAGGCACCTTTATCATGTACAATCGTCCTTTACAGCTGGCGGCTATTTTCCTGTCTAATCGGACCTACGATAAGGACGAGCGGGCTCAGTGGAAGTTGGACCGCAATCAGGTCATGAAATTGATAAAACAGGTTTTGGAGGAGGAAGTATCGTGAGATATGTCTTGTTACTGCGGGGCATCAATGTCGGCGGTCGCAATAAAATCGTCATGGCGGAGCTCCGCCAGCAGGTGGTTGATTTGGGCTACACAGATGTTGAGACCTATATCAATTCTGGGAATTTGTTTTTCTCGTCGGCCCATAGCAGAGCGGATATCGTGGCGGACTTTGACCAGTTTTTTGCGGCGAATTATCCTTTTGTTGAGACCTTTGCTCTTCTGAGCGAAGAAGATTACGGGGCGGAGCTAGCCCAATTACCAGCTTGGTGGCAGGAAGATTATTTCCGAAAGAATGTTCTCTTCTTTACAGAGAAACTTGATTTAGGAAAATTGAAAACCTATCTGACTAAGCTAGATCTAGGCGATGAGATTGTTCATTTGACGGATCGGGCTATTTATTGGGCGGTGACTTCTGAGGCAGGCTACCACGGCACGGCCTATCATAAAAAATTAGCTGGTTCTCACTTTTACAAGCAATTGACCATCCGGAATGATAAGACGTTTGAGAAGTTGGGGACTTACTTTTAGAAGTACTGCATAAATTTAGTTGACAGTTCTTCTCTTTTTTAGTAGACTGGTAAAAATTGTTAATAGCTTTAACTGTGTCCTGTGAGGCATAAAAGTGAATCAATGAGAGATGGAAAGGTATTTTTCCACATTATTTTAATGCACTTTTAAGAGCAGGGACGGTAGTTCCTGTTTTTGTTTGAGCTTTTCTCAATTTTTAATAAAGGTGGTCTGTGAGCCACCATTAAAAAGGAGAATTATCTATGTTGGGTTTGAAACTCGATAAAAATAATCAGCGTGCCTTAGCGGCGGCCATTGTGGCTTCTGGAACAGACGATTTAAATGTCATGTTCCTGTCATTTTCTATGGCTAATATCATAGCAGAGCTGGGCATTTCTGGAGCCCAGGCCGGCTGGATTGCGACCATCACCAATCTGGGTATGCTACTGGGTGGACTAGTATTCGGTGTCCTTGCTGACCGCTACAATAAATTTAAGGTTTTCAAGTGGACCATTGTCATCTTTGCAGTTGCCACGGGACTCATCTACTTTACCAATAGCCTGCCTTACCTTTACCTCATGCGTTTTATTGCCGGCATCGGGGTCGGTGGTGAGTATGGTGTCGCTATTGCTATTATGGCGGGTATTGTCCCCAAGGAAAAGATGGGACGAATTTCTTCCCTCAATGGTATAGCGGGCCAGATTGGTTCTATCAGTTCGGCTCTCTTGGCAGGCTGGTTGGCTCCAAGTTTAGGCTGGAAGGGGCTCTTCCTTTTTGGACTCTTGCCTCTCCTTCTGGTCTTATGGATGCAAGTGGCTATAAAAGATGATGCCATCTTAGACCATTCTCCAGGCCAGGACAAGGAAGATACGGAAGTTGCTCATGTTAGTCAATTGTTCAAAACGCCTGCTTTGACAGCCCAGACACTGGCATTGATGGTTATGACAACGGTGCAAATCGCAGGCTACTTCGGTATGATGAATTGGTTGCCGACCATTATTCAAACCAGTCTAAATATTAGTGTCAAAGATTCTTCTTTGTGGATGGTCACTACCATTCTTGGCATGTGTATCGGTATGCTGGTTTTCGGCCATATCCTGGATAAATTTGGTCCTCGGCCAGTCTACAGTGCCTTTCTCCTTGCCTCGGTCGTCTGTGTCTATCTCTTCCAGTTTGCTAATTCCCAAGTGACTATGATTCTGGGTGGTATGATTGTTGGTTTCTTTGTAAATGGGATGTTCGCAGGCTATGGTGCTATGATTACCCGACTTTATCCACATCACATCCGCTCTACAGCCAATAACGTTATCTTAAACGTCGGTCGGGCAGTAGGAGGCTTCTCCTCTGTCATTATCGGTATGATTCTGGATGCTTCCAGCCCAGCCACTGTCATGGTCTTCCTATCTAGTCTTTACCTGATTAGCTTTGTAGCAATGCTCTCCATTCAAAATTTGAAGAAAGAACGGTATAGCCAATTTCAGTAGCTGAAGAGAATTTGGTTGCTGAATGTGATTGATTTTTAGAATTACTATTCTACCGATTTCAGTCTGATTTTGACGATCTGTTATTCTATCAAAGTTGTTAAGTTATCCATATCCTTCCGAAAATCCTCTCCCTATCCTTCCGTTTATCGCCTCTCCTTCCGACCCTCCGTGAGACAGATATGGTCTTGCGCGGTTTGACCATTGACCAGAAACCTGTGAAAGATCACCTTGAGGCCATTGGTCACAGGGAAGCTTTTGAGTATGTGCAGACCCTGGTGGCAGAGGGTGCTCCCTTGACTGAGCAAGTCGTGAAGGATATTCACTATCTGGTATTATCGGATAAAAAAGACGGTAGGGGCGTCTATCGAAAAGTGCCGGTACGTATCATGGGAGCTACAAATAAACCTGCCCAGCCTTTTATGGAGCAATGGCTGGCGGACTATGCTCAAAGTCAGGAAGACATCGTGACCAAGATGGCTCGTTTTCACATCGCCTTTGAAAGTATCCATCCCTTTATTGATGAGAATGGTCGGACGGGTAGGCTTTTGGTTAACCTGGAGCTGATGAAGGCTGGCTACCCTCCGATTGATATAAAATTCTCGGATTGACTAGTTTACTGCAAGGCCTTTGATGACTTTCATGCCAAAGGAAGTTTGTCAGCAATGGAAGATTTGTTTGCCCCTTATTTGAATGAGATATTAGATATGTATTTATCTACCTATCTATCCTATCTCTCAATCATGTGGAATAGTTGCTAGAAAGAATAAGGAGTGCCTATGGCTCGGTAGTATCTTCTTAATGATGCGGTGACGGAAACGAATAATTATCAAGGGAGCCCGTTGTTTCTTCAGAAGAAAAATTCTTATACAGCAAAAAGGACCTGCATTGCAAGTCCTTTTCAGTTTGTTTTGATTAAGCATTCACACCTGAAACTTCAGCTGCGTGGTCGTCCATTGAGAGAACTTCGTGGAAGACACGTTGGGTCAATTCCATTTTTTGCTCTTTAGTGAGGTATTTAGTGTTTACGCAGTATCCAGAGATACGAACGATAACGTCCTCACCAGCCATGATTTTCTCATAAACGTCGTTCAAGTCCATAACGTTCAAGTTAACGTGCTGACCCCCTTGTTCGAAGTAACCGTCAAGGATTGTCACCAAGTTTGTTACTTGCTCATCGAAGGTCTTACCAAGCGCTTTTGGAGAAACTTGAGTGGTCAATGAGATACCGTCGTTGGCATGGTTGAAGTCCAATTTAGAAAGGGTGTTCAAGTTTTGCAACCAACCACCACGAGCTTTAGAAGTTGGGTTGGCACCTGGTGGGAAGAATTCTACTTTAGAAGTGTTGACTGAGCCATCTTCGTTGAGGAATACCCCACGGTGAACTGGTGAGTTACCAGTTTGTTTAGAGTAGGCAACGTTTGAAGTGATAGTCAAGATAGACACGGCAGCTTCCGCATTCTTATAGAGTTTCTTGCTTGCAAGACGAGTATAGAATGCTTCCATGAGCCATTTCGCAATATCATCTACACGGTCATCATCCTCACCGTAGCGTGGGAAGTCACCGATTACTTCATAGTCATAGATAAAGCCATCTTCGTCACGGATTGGTTTAACCTGCGCGTGCTTGATAGCTGACAAGGAGTCGACTGTATTAGCAAATCCACAGATACCGAAGCCCATGTTTGCACGAAGGTGAGTTGGCAAGAAGGCCATTTGAACTGCTTCGTAGTTGTACTTGTCGGTCATGAAGTGGATGATGTTCATGGCATCCACATAGGTATCTGTCAACCAGTCAAGGGCAGTTTCAAAGTCTTTGATGACACGGTCGTAGGTGAAGATTTCTTCTTGGTTTGGCTCAACACCGTCAAATACCTTGTATTCTTTGTGGACATCATCGTAACCAGCGTTCCAGCTTGAAAGAAGACCTTTCAAAACGTTGACACGAGCACCGAAGTACTGGATGTTGTGGCGTTTGTCTTCGCTTTCTGGGTCAAGTGGTGACACACAGCAAGAGATACAAGACATTTCGCCGTAGCCGTCTTTGGCCATGGTTGTTACACCTTCGTATTGGATAGAAGAGTGTTTGTGGCTCATAGCCATACAGTAGCGACGGAAGGCATACGGCAATTTGTCAGACCAGAGAACGGTCAAGTTTGGTTCTGGCGAGTTGCCGATATTGTCAAGCGTGTTGAGGAAACGGTAGTCCATCTTGGTAACACGGTGGCGACCGTCATTACCCATACCTGCCATAGAAGTGGTCAAGAAGGTAGGGTCACCAGAGTAGATTTCGTCGAATGATTTTGTACGAGCAAATTTAACGGTACGAAGTTTCAATACGAAATCGTCAACAAATTCTTGGATTTCTGATTCTGTAAATGTTCCGCGAGCCAAGTCACGTTCTGCATAGATATCAAGAACGATTGGTACACGACCGAGGGAAGTTGCAGCACCGTTGATGACACGACATACTGCCATGAAGGCGATGTTGGTCCACTGGATAGCTTCCTTGGTGTTCATGGCTGGTTTACGGACGTCAACGCCGTAGTGGTCACCCAAGCGAACAACTTGTTGGAGAGCTTGATACTGCATGTTGATTTCTTCGCGGAGACGGATGGATTCTTCATCAATCTCAGTGATAGCATTCCAGTCGGCTACCTTTTCTTCCATGAGGTAGTCAGCCCCGTAAAGTGCCAAACGTGCGTACATACCGATGATACGACCACGAGAATAAGCATCTGGCAGACCAGAAACGTGGTGGGAGTGGCGGGCGCGGCGGATGTTAGCTGTGTAGGCACGGAAGATACCGTCATTTACAGTGGTTGCGTGTTTGGTGTAAATTTCATGCAAGAGTGGATCTGGAGTGTAGCCGTTTTCGATGAGAGTAGTCTCAGCCATACGGATACCGCCTCTTGGCATGAAGTTAAGCTTGAAGAGTTCATCATTTTGGATACCAAAGATGAGCTCATTTTCTTTATCGATGAAGCCAGGGCCAATATCAGCAATAGAAGTTGCACGGTCGATATCCATAGGGAAACGAGTGTCTTCGTAGCCTGCTTTTGTCTCCTCGATAATTTTTTTAATATGCAGTGAACGCTCAGTTGGGCCTGCAAGGAAGCTTTCATCACCATCATATGGCGTGTAGTTGGCTTGTACGAAACGAGTTACACTAGCCTTATCTTGCCAGTCGGTACCTTTGAAGCCTTCCCAGGCTTGGGCGAAAATGTCTTCAGTAACGTTTTTAGTTTTTACTTTTGTTGACATGAGGGTTCTCCTTTGAGTTTTTGCAAATAATATGCTTGTGATTATTATAACACTATAAAACGCTTTCTTCAAGGCAAAAATCAATGAAAGTTTGTGAAAGTTGTTTCGGAATATTTCAGAAAATGCCTGAGTATACGGATTGTAAGTGCTTGGTAAGAAATATGATTTTATGTGTTGTTATAATAAAATTCTTTGTGAAAAATCGATTGTGATGAAATATTGTGCGGAAAGGGGTATAATGGTTGAAAATAGATTTCACCAGAAAGGAGCATCATGTTAGTTTTTCCGCTTATCAATGACCTATCCCGCAAGATTATCCACATTGACATGGATGCTTTTTTCGCTGCTATTGAGGTGCGGGACAATCCCAGTCTCAAGGGCAAGCCGGTTATCATTGGGGCGGATCCGAGACTGTCTGGCGGTCGGGGGGTGGTGTCCACCTGTAGTTATGAGGCGCGTGCCTTTGGAATTCATTCGGCTATGTCCTCCAAAGAAGCTTATGAACGCTGTCCCCAGGCGGTTTTCATTTCAGGGAACTATGATAAATACCAGGAAATTGGTCTCCAGGTCCGCGAAATTTTCCACCGCTATACGGATTTAGTCGAGCCCATGTCCATCGATGAGGCCTATCTGGATGTGACGGAAAATAAGCTGGGCATCACTTCGGCTGTCAAGATTGCCAAACTCATCCAGTACGATATCTGGAAGGAGCTACACCTGACGGCATCAGCTGGCGTCTCCTACAATAAATTTCTGGCTAAAATCGCCTCGGACATGGAAAAGCCGCATGGATTGACCCTGATTAAGCCGGAGGATGCGGTGCCGGTTTTGGCCAGTCTCCCTGTCGAGAAATTTCACGGAGTTGGTAAGAAGACCGTCGAAAAACTGCATCAGATGGGAGTCTATACTGGGGCAGATTTGTTAGATGTATCGGAGATGACTTTGATTGACACTTTCGGTCGTTTTGGTTTTGATCTCTACCGCAAGGCCAGAGGTATTTCCAATTCACCCGTAAAAACCAATCGCATCCGCAAGTCTATCGGTAAGGAGCGGACCTACCGCAAGTTGCTCTATCGTGAAGAGGATGCTCTGCAAGAGTTGGGTAAGCTCTGTCAGAAGGTGGCGGTTAGTCTGACCAAGCACCAGAAAAAAGGACGGACCATTGTCCTCAAAATCCGCTACGGAGATTTTTCGACCCTGACCAAGCGCCATAGTTTTTCGGAGGCGACTGACCAGGCCGATAGGATTGAGAAGGAAGTCCGCCAAATCTTTGAAGAAGTCGGCCAGCCAGAAAAGGGCATTCGTTTGCTGGGTGTGACCGTTACCAATTTCAAATAGGGAAATCAGAAAATTTCTGGTTCCTTTTTATAATTTTTTAAACCATATATCAACATATCTGTTATAATGATCATAGAACATCACATCAAAAAAGGAGATTGCTATGATTCATCTTGTCTGTCCCAACCCTGCTCTTGACCGAACCCTCTTGGTTGAGGCTATTGAGAAAAATATTCCCCTACGTCCCTTTGAAGTCCGAGATTATCCAGGTGGCAAGAGTTTCAATGTGGCCCATGCCCTCAAGGAAAACGGCCAGACGGACTATGTTATCCATACTATTTTAGGTGGAGCGATTGGTCGCTACATCGAGGAACTCAATGCTGACAAGGGCAATGCCCTCAAGGTGGTTCAGTCTGGGCAAAACACCCGCACCTGCAATATCTACGTTGAAACATCGACAGGGGATGTGGTTCTCTTCTATGAAAAAGGCCTGGAATTGACTGCAGAACTCCTGGATCAATTTACTAAGCAAATCGAGGAAAGCCTGCAACCAGGTGATACCTTGGTCTTTTCAGGCAGTCTGATGAAGGGGATGCCGGATGATTATATCCAGCGGTTTATTGAAAAATTCCCTGCGGTCCGCACCATTGTGGATACCAGTGGTGCAGCCCTTCGTGCCGCTTACGAGGCTCGTCCAGCCCTGATTAAAATTAACAATGAGGAGCTCAAGGACATCTATCCAGAGTTGGATGAACATGACCCAGAAGATGTACTGCGTATCCTCAAAGAAGTGACTCCTCACGAAAATCTTATCGTGACCCTGGGCAGCAAGGGAAGTCTGGCCAAAATCGGTCAACGCTTTTTCCGTATCCAATCCCCTAAGAAAGAGGCTAAAAATCCAATTGCAGCTGGAGATTTCTATCTGGGTCTCCTTGTCAAGGGGATCAGCCAAAATCAAGAGCCAGAAATCTTCCTCAAGGAGGCTGCTGCCTATGCAACTGCCAACTGCCTCAATTATTTCCCAGAAGTTGCGCCAGAGCAATTCGCAGAAATCTTAGCAGAAGTTCAATTTGAAGAATTAGTCTAGTCATTCCTTATCGCATCCTCGGAAACGGGGATGCTTTGCTTTATGTTAAAAATTTTCAGAAAAAATAAATATATCGATAATGGTAAAAAACTATTGACAAAAAAGCCAATAAGTTTTACTATATTGATATACAAGAAAACGTTTACAAAAATTGCTTGCAATACAGGTTTGTGCTTCTCATAAATAGAAAGGAATAGGGAATGAAAAAAGTATTGAAATTTTTAGCAATTGCTTTTGTAGGTTTGGTTTTGGTTGCTTGTGGCCAGGCAGCTCAAAAATCGGGTTCAGATTCTGACGGAGGTTCAGGTGGAACTGGAGAAACCTTCGAAGTCGGCGTTGCTATCTATCAATTTAACGATAACTTCATGACACTCTATCGTGAAGAATTGGACGCATATTTCAAAAAATTAGGCGAAGAAACTGGTAATACCTACAACTTGGATATCCAGGATGGTAAGCAAGACCAGGCTACCCAGACAGAGCAAATCAATAACTTTATCGCTCAAGGTAAAGATATTATCCTTGCAAACTTGGTTGACCCAACAGCGGCAGGTACCATCATTAACTCAGCAAAAGCTGCAAATATCCCTGTTGTCTTCATCAACCGCGAGCCTGAAGTAGCTGAGTTGGAAATCTGGCCTGGTAAGACTGCCTATGTCGGTGCTGATGCAACTCAATCAGGTACTTATCAAGGCGAAATCATCGCAGCAACTGATTCTAAAGGGGATATCAACGGTGACGGTACTGTGACCTATATTACTCTCTTCGGTGACCCAGCTAACGTAGATGCTCAACAACGTACTACCTACTCTGTTAAAGCTCTTGACGACGCAGGTATCAAACGCGAAGCCTTGGCTGAACCATATCTTGCAAACTGGGATACTGCTAAAGGTCAAGAAGTGACTGCAGCTGCTTTAGAACAATTCGGCGACAAATTGGAAGTTGTATTTGCTAACAATGACGGTATGGCTGTCGGTGCGGTAACAGCTATCAAGGCTGCTGGCCGTACAGTTGGTAAAGATATCCTAGTAGTCGGTGTAGATGCTATTCCAGATGCTATGGAACTTCTTGGTAAAGGCGAGTTGACAGGTACAGTATTGAACGACCACTTCAACCAATCTCACACCGCAGCAAATATCGCAGTTGAGTTGATGAGTGGTAAAGACGTTTCACCTTACTACTGGGTTAACTATGTGAAAGTTACAAAAGCAGAAGATGCTGAACTCAAAGAAGCAGAAGCTAGAAAAGAAACCATCGACGAAATCAAAGAGCGTTATGCAAAACGTGATGCCGATAAATAAGCAAACTGACTAGTGTAATCAATTTTGGTAAACGACAGTGCGTTCTCACTATTCTATGATATCCAGTAACAATGGTCCTGATTAGTATAGTGAGAACTTAGAACCTGTATTCGCAACCCGGCACTTTTAGCTAAGGCCAATTTTCTGCCACTCATCGTTCGTTTTTCACAGGAATACAGCCAGTATTCCTGTGAAAAACGGCCTTGATTAGCAAAAAGCTATCTCTTATCTAAATGTGCCTTACTTGTGAATGCAGGTTCTTATTTTTTGAAAAGGAGACCTAGGAGAATGAGTGAATATATTTTAGAAATGAAACATATTACCAAGACATTTCCGGGTGTTAAGGCCTTGGACGATGTGACCTTCAAGCTCCGTCCGGGAACCGTTCATGCCCTGATGGGTGAAAATGGTGCAGGCAAATCCACCCTCATGAAATGCTTGTTTGGAATTTACCATCGAGATGGTGGCACTATCATCTTTGATGGCAAGGAAGTGGATTTCAAGGATTCCAAAGAGGCCATTGATGCAGGTGTGTCCATGATCCACCAGGAATTGCAGCCCATCCGCATGATGACCATCGCTGAAAATGTCTTTCTAGGCAATTACCCTCTGGGTAAGTTCAATCTAGTTGACCATGCCAAGATGAACCAGGATACAAGGGCTTTACTGGAAGAGGTTGGTCTTTACATGGACCCCAAAACCTTGCTTAATGCCCTGACTGTATCACAGATGCAATCGGTGGAGATTGCTAAGGCCATTTCGCATAATGCCAAGGTTGTCATCATGGACGAACCAACTTCCTCTCTGACTAGCTCAGAAGTGGAGAAACTTTTTGAAATCATTGCTCAGCTCAAGGCCAAAAACATTGGAATCATCTATATTTCCCACAAGATGGATGAGATTTTGCGGATTTCAGATGACATCACAGTCATGCGGGATGGGCAGTACGTTGGTACCTGGCCAGCAGCTGATATGACGACGGCCAAGATTATCCAAGCCATGGTTGGTCGGGAATTGACCAGCCTCTTTCCGCCTAAGACCAACAAGGTGGAGGAGGAAGTCGTTCTTCATTTAGAAGAGATGACCTCGCCAAATCCTCTATCCTTCAAGCAAGCCAGCTTTGACCTCAAAAAAGGTGAAGTGCTTGGGATTGGTGGCCTGGTCGGTGCCCAACGGACCGAGCTTATGGAGGCCCTTTACGGTATTCGGGCCCTCAAACAAGGTAAGATTTACATCAAGGGCAAGGAAGTCAAGATTAAAAATCCAGCCACAGCCATTGCCAATAAGATTGCCCTGGTAACAGAAGACCGGCGTTTCAACGGTATCTTCGGCGTTCTATCGGTCTCTGATAATGCCGCTGTAGCTTCTCTCAACCAATACCTGGGTGCCTTCGGTCTCTTAGATGACAAAAAGATTAAGAATGTTGTTGATCACAATGTTGATCGTCTGCGCGTCAAGACACCGTCGACCAAGACCCACATCGAAAGCCTGTCAGGTGGTAACCAACAAAAAGTTATCCTGGCCCGCTGGTTGGCCAATGACCCAGATATTCTCATCCTGGACGAACCGACCCGTGGTATCGACGTTGGTGCCAAGTACGAAATCTACCAAATCATCAACAATCTAGCTGCCGAAGGTAAGTCCATTATCATGATTACGTCTGAAATGTCTGAACTTCTGGGCGTGTCTGACCGCATCATGGTCATGTGTGAAGGACGGATTTCTGGTTTCTTGGATAAGGAAGAGGCAACCCAGGAGGCCGTGATGCAACTGGCAACTAAATTTATGACTGGCAATCAAGGAGGAGATGACAATGCCTAAATTAGAAACAAAAGCCACTCAATCCTTTAACCTAGGAGAATTTCTAACCAAGAACTCCATGTACATCGTGGTAGCGGCTATGATTCTCTATACAGGATTGACCCAAAACAACTTCTTTACCCTGGGGAACGCGGCCAACATCATGGCCAATACCTCTGTTCGTTTCATCATTGCCCTGGGTGTGTCGGGCTGTTTGATTATCCGTGGTACTGACCTGTCAGCTGGTCGTATCGTCGGTCTGACAGCTATCATCACAGCAACTCTGGTGCAGCGTCCTGATTTCGCCCAGAAATTCTTCCCAAATTTGCCGGATTTACCGATTGTTGTCCCTCTCTTGGCAGCCTTAGCGGTGGGAGCTGTTCTCGGTCTGCTCAATGGTGCTATTATTTCCTTCCTCAGTGTGCCGCCATTTTTGGCAACTCTGGGTACCCAAATCATGACCTATGGTTTTGTCTTGATTTATTCCCAGTCTAAGCCGATTGGTACCTTTAAGGATGAGTTTGTAGCGATTGGGCAAGGCAAGCTCTTCGGCTTTATCCCTTACATTACCATTATCGCAGGCCTAGTCGGCCTGGCTATGTGGGTGCTCTACAATAAGACTCGCTATGGTAAGTACATGTACGCTATCGGGGGTAATGAAAATGCGGCTGAGGTGTCTGGTGTCAATGTCCGCATGTCCAAAATCAAGATCTTCCTTCTAGCAGGTCTGCTCTACGGATTGGCAGGTTTCCTTCTGTCAGCCAAGACAGGTTCTGCTGGTGCGGGTGCAGGTATGGGTTACGAGCTGGATGCCATTGCCTCAGCGACAATCGGTGGCGTTTCGACAGCCGGTGGTCAGGGTACCGTTCCGGGCATTCTCTTAGGGGTATTCGTCTTTGAGCTCCTTAAGGTCTGCTTGACCTACCTGGGTGTCACACCAGATATGACCAACGTTATCCAAGGTATCGTTATCGTGGTGGCAGTTGCCCTCGATATTCGTAAGACCTTGGTGAAGAGATAGAATCTGTTTATAAAAAGGCGGATAAGGTAGTTTTCCATTGGTGGATGACTGCCTATCGCCTTTTTTTGCTTGTCTGATATTCTAAAATTTCTTATATCAGCTCTTTTCCAATGATAAATGCTTGTTTTAACCAAGTAAATCAGCTATACTAGTAGAGTTATGACTAGAGAGAATGAGCAAAGAAAATCTCGGCGACAGGTTTGGACCAAGCCTGCCAAGAGAAAATATCCCCGAAGAGTTCCATCTAAGAGAAATCGTGGTCAGATTCATCAGCGTTTTCCAAGAACGATTGCGCTAGATCAGTCTAGAGAGAAGCAGATTGTACCAGGAAGACTTGCAGAAAAGCGTCTTCTTCCAAACACAGACAGGATTAAGGGAGTTGTCAAACCGACTGTGGATAAATTTCTTTCATTTTGGAAATTGCCAAAAAGAAGAAAAAAACGTGGGTCGCGGCATGGTAAAAAGCAGGTTTGGACAGACTATATTCCTATCGCTCTAGGTTTACTAGTCCTCCTTACGCTTGGTATGGTTGCCCTTTTCAATCTGGATTCGACCAAGAAAGGGATAGGCAAAGCCGATTCTTCCAACCAAGCAGCGGCGAGTGGATCGAAGGAAACAGAAACCAAAAAAGAAGTGGTCAAGCCTGTCCATAAGTCTCAGGAGGCCAAAGACTTGGTCATGCAGGAAGATTTGGCTTACATGAACAGTCTCTATCTCTATTATGATTATCCTAATCTGAGTTTAGAAGATACGGTCAAGGCCTATCTCTTGGAGCAGGGATTGGACCCATCACAGGTGGCCTTTACCTATAAGAATCTCAAAACCAATGAAGTCTTCTCCATGAACGATACCCAGCCTATGACAGCTGGCTCCACCTATAAGTTACCCCTCAATATGTTGGTGGTAGATGCGGTGGAAAAAGGTGAAGTTTCAGCGACAGAGGCTTACGATATTACCGGCACAACTTATGAATACAAGCCTGAGCATGACGCCTATGTTGCCAATTATAATGGGATGATGACAATCGCAGATATGCAATACGGCTCCATTGTAGTGTCTGAAAATACTCCAGCCTATGCCTTGGCGGAGCGCATCGGTGGTATGGACAAGGCCTACACCATGTTTGGCCGCTATGGCAAATCGAAAAATCCTGACGTGCCAACTATTTCTGCTAATGGTAATCAGACGACAACGAGCTACTATTCGCAGGTCTTGGATTACCTTTATCAGCGTCAGGACAAATACGCAGACCTGATGAAGTACCTAGATGATGCCTTTCCGGGAACTTGGTTTGAAGAGTATGTTCACGGGGTGACCGTCTACCAAAAACCCGGCTATGTCCGTGAAGCCCTCAATCTGGATGCCATTGTTATGGAGGAAACACCTTACAGCATTGCCCTTTATACAGCTCATTTTGGTGGCGCATCTGAGAACGATACCGAAATCGATCCTATGGGTTACAATCAAGTGGTCGCCCTCGCCTACGTCATCAATGAGTGGCACAGAGTCAATATGAATCCTGCTAAGGAACTTCCTTCACAAGAGGTGACAGCATCTTCAGAAGAAACAAGCAATGAAAACTAGGTGACAGCCTAGTTTTTTGTACTCAGATTGGTCATCGAAAAAAATGAAAAAGCCCGACAGGTCTAGTCGAGCTTAGTTGGTAGGACTTATTGTTCCTTATTCAGGGTTGCCATTATTTGAGCAGGTGCAGTTAAATCAATAGTTGTTGGAAATGCTGGATTGGTTGAAACACCTTGCATAATAACCTTGTATTGTCCATTTTCTAGAATGAAGCCTGGCAAGAGTTGACCTCCAGCACCACCAATGCCTGTTACACCAGGAAGTAAAGCTACTCCGTCTCCTGTCGACTTGCGAACCAGGTAATGGTTTGGTTTAGGTGAAATCAAGTCTGTAATGACAGCAGTCCGGTGTTGGACATTCCAGTCGGTTACTTCCTCATCTTCGCTTTGACGGAAGTCCTGAGTAACAGTGAAAGTCCCATCAGCTGCGACGGTTACCTCGACCATACGTGCTTGTGGACTAGTGCCTGTCCAAGTACCGACAAGTTCTGTCGGAAGAGCTACTGATGGCAAGGCCAATAGCTGGTCTCCTGTCATAGTTGTTGAGCTAGGCTGGCTTGCAATTTCTTCTTGTTTGGTCTGGTTTGAAGATGAGCTACTTTCTGCTTGAGACGAAGTAGTTGTTGTAGCACTAGATTCGGTTGCTTGGCTAGAGCTTGTATCAGTTTCTTTCTTAGTAGAATTGTCTGTAGCTTTTTTACTAGAGCTGGTTTGTTCTGTTTTCTCACTGGTCTTAGTGGATGTAGCCGGGGTAGTTTCTTTTCCACAGGCTGTTAATAAAATAGCTGCAGATAAGAGTATAATACCGTTTGTTATTTTCTTTTTCATATAAAAATCCTCCTGTTTGATTTTAGTATAGCAAAACAGAAGGATGGTGTCAACACAATTTTGTAACATTTGTAATATTTTTGTAACAAAAGTCGGTTTATTTGAAAAATAGAGCAATATCTTCATCGGTCAGGCCAATCATGGGGTCGATGGTGAGGATATTTTTTTCGTTCAGAATGTAGCTAGTGGGCTGGATGGGGGTGTTTTCCACAGGTTCTTGGTCCAGTAGGGAAAGTTGGCTGGGTGCAGATACAGTTTTTTCCACAGGCACTTTGGTTGGTGCGGGCTGTTCAGACGAGATAGACTGGGCAGATTTTGTAGGCTGATTTGGTGAAATCTGCTCTGGCTGCTCTGCCTTTTCTTCAAAATCCCCTTGGAAACGGGGAACCAGATAGGTTTTGCGTAGGGTACCGGCATTCTTGACCGCGTAGTCAAAGGCGGAGATTTCACCCAGCAGGATGAGCTTGCTCTTAGAGCGGGTGATGGCCGTGTAGACCAGATTGCGCTGGAGCATGCGGTGGCTGGTGCGGGTGATGGGCAGAATGACCACCTGAAACTCGCTCCCCTGAGATTTGTGGATGGACATGGCATAGGCAAGAGTGATTTTGTACCACTCATTGCGGGGGTAGGTCACTTCGCTACCGTCAAAATTGATGGAAATCTCGTCCTGCTTGCTGTCGGTATACTTGGCAGGCAAGAGGTCGGTGATGTAGCCCAAGTCGCCATTGAAGACATTGCTCTCAGCGTCGTTGATCAAGTGGATGACCCGGTCGCCCTGACGGAAAAGTTGGTCGTTGTGGGCAAATTCCAATTGACCCTCGCTTTTTGGGTTGAGCAGGTTTTGGGTCATGATATTGAGCTGGTCAATACCTGCTGCTCCTCGGTACATGGGTGCCAAGATTTGCACTTCCTGACTTGGGATTCCCGACTTGATGGCGGCACCGACAATGCGTTCAATCAGGGCAGGGATTTGTTCGTTTTGCGCCTCGAAATAAGACCGGTCTGCCTTTTTTTCACGGAAATCAGCTGGAAGGCTGCCTTGCCGAATTTGACTGGCAAGAGTGACAATGGTCGAGTCGTCGGACTGGCGGTAGATTTTCTCCAGCGTTAGGCTGGGTAATTTTTTAATCTTGAGCAGGTCGGCCAGGACCTGACCGGGGCTGACCGATGGCAATTGCTCCGCATCTCCGACAATGAGGACCTGCGTCTGAGAGGAAATATTCTGGAAGAGCTGGTTGGCCAACCAAGTATCGACCATAGAAAATTCATCGACGATGATAAATTCCGCATCCAGATAATCATCGCGGTAGGATTCTTCTTGACCTTCAACCAAGCCCAGATGGCGGTGGATGGTCGCAGCTGGCAGGCCGGTCAATTCATTCATCCGACGGGCGGCTCGGCCGGTTGGAGCAGCTAAGAGGACAGGACATTCGTCACGGCTTTTCGTCAAATCAATCTTGTGCAAGATAGCGTAGACCGCGATGATACCGTTGATGACTGTGGTCTTGCCTGTGCCGGGTCCGCCAGTTAGGATAAAGAGCGGATTGGTAATAGCTCGGACAATAGCCTCTTTCTGAATAGCATCGTAGGTCAGTGATGACATGCTTTCCAGCTCTGCAATGGCAGTCTCGACGTCCTTGCGTGGGAAGGGCTTGAAACCATTTTTGCCCATGAGGCGGCTGAGGTTCTTGTGAATACCTTCCTCAGCAAAGTAGAGACTGTTGTCAAAAATTTTGGTGCCTGCTTGCTGGACCTTGCCGTCATTAATGAGACCGGTCAATTCCTGCGCTACGGCAGCCGGGTCCAACTCGACATGGCGGGATTTTTCCAGCACGTCAATGCTGGCCTCTAGCAAATCACGCGCCTCGACATAAGTGTCGCCCGTCTCCATAGAGCGCTGGAGCAGGCAATAGAGCATGCCGGCTCGGAAACGCTGTGGTGAGTCGCTCTCGATGCCCAGATTTTCAGCGATTTTATCGGCAATGGTAAAGCCCATTCCTTGAACATCTTCGACCAGCTGGTAGGGATTTTCCTCGATGATTTGCAGGGTTTTCTCCTTGTACTGGTCTTGGATTTGAAAGGCGAGTTTGTTGGGAATGCCGTATTCGGCTAGTTTGGACAAAATCATCTCTGTGCCGTAGTTGAGGCGGAGTTTTTCCACAAAAGCCTGCCGATTTTTGCTGGATAATCCTGTAATCTGGGTCAATTTTTCAGGTTCGGCTAGGATTTTATCAATGGTATCCTCGCCGTAGAGCTGGACTATTTTCTCAGCCGTCTTGCGGCCGATGCCCTTGAAATGGTCGCTGGAAAAATACTTGACCAGTCCAGAGGCAGTTGGTTTACTGCGTTCGTAGCGGGAGATTTGCAGCTGCTGACCGTATTTGGGATGGGTAACCAAGTTGCCGTAAAAGCGGTAATCTTCGCCTTCAATAACGTCTGCGATGGTGCCGGTCACGATAATTTCGTAGTCGTCATAATCCGCATTGGTCTCCTCGATTTCCAAGAGCAGGATTTTATAAAAATTGCTGGGATTTTCAAAAATAATCCGGTCGATAGTTCCGGTGAAAGATACTTCTTGCATGATTTTTCCTTATCAAAAGGGAGTGGGACAGCTGTCTCACTCCTAATTAGTTTATTTTACGGTACCAATGCGGTTGAGGGGCCACATGCGGAAAACGACTTCTCCCTTGATATTGGCCTTGGTGAATGGACCAACATTACGGCTATCTAGAGAAACCAGGCGGTCATCTCCCATGAGGAAGTAGTGTCCTTCGGGTACGACATAAGACAGGCTTGGGTAGCCATTGGCATCCAGTGTGAAGGCAGTAGCAGCTGCCGCACGGTTTTGGAAGCTCTTATTATAGGAGTAGGTGGACTGGAGTTTATCTTCTTTAAAGGCTGCCAGGTACTCTGCTAAATAAGGCTCATCCACCACCTCTTCATTGATATAGAGAACGTCATTCTCAAATCGGATGGAGTCACCAGGCATACCGATAACCCGCTTGACAATCAGCTTCTCCTTGCCTTGCGAGTCCACTTCGCTGGCCACGACAATGTCAAAACGGTCAATGGTCGTTGTGCGCGCCATGATCAAGCGCTCCTTGTCATGAAGGGTTGGATCCATAGAATGTCCATCGACAGAAACAGGCTGCCAGATAAAGAGCCGTGAGAGCAAGAATCCGATAATAATCAGAGAGAAGATGCCCCACTCAGCTAGGAAGCGAGCAAGGGAATTTTTTTTAGTTGAACGCATGTGATTTCCTCTTATTTCAATAATTTTTCTGCTTTTTGTGTGTTGGCAAAGTGGAGTTTGGCGACCTGGCTGAGCCCCGCCATTCCGTATCTCTGCAAAATCTTGGCTGCGACCTGGTCGGACTTGCTGCCGGCACCGGATGGCAGATTCATGCCTAGTTGCTCCCCTAGTTGAGCCAAATTTTCCAAGAACATGGCGCGTGCGATAATGGATGATACCGCGACGGCCAGGTATTTGCCCTCAGCCTTTTCTTCCAAGGTGACAGGGTTGGCAAAGTGATTGGCCTCTTTTTTGAGATATTTCTGGTAATTTTGGATAGATGTAAAAGCGTCAATGACGATTTTCTCCGGCTGTACCCCTTTTTGGAGTAGCAGGTAGATGGCCTGATTGTGGAGTGCCACCTTGACTGATACGGCATTGTAGCCTTGCTCGATGACCTCGTTGTATTTTTTCGGGGACAATAGCAGAGCTTGGTGGGAGATTTTCTCTTTTAAGAGAGGGGCGATTTGGCAGATTTTTTGGTCTGTCATTTTTTTAGAGTCATTAACGCCCAGCAACTTGAGAAAGGCATGGTCATCAGGTGTGACGTAGCTAGCCACGACAGCCAGACCGCCAAAATAAGACCCGTTACCCACCTCGTCCGTCCCAATCATGGGCAGGTTCTGCCCGGAGATGGTCTGATCAGTCTGAGCCTGCTCATAGCCCCAACGACTGGCTTCCTGCTCTGCCATTTCCCCTTGGAAAACGACTTTTCCAGAAGTGTAGATGGAAAGGCTGGCGCCAGGAAGTTTGAAAAATGCTTCGATGTAAGGATTTTTACTGGCCTGCTGGTAGCGGGCGTAGTGGTGGAGCATCTGTGCCTTGTCTGAGGCAGTCACTTTAAGTACAGCGGTCGTCATGTTCTTATTGTATCATAAATGCGACTTGGAGTGTGCGGAAAAGAGTAGAATCTACTATAATAGTTTTAGAACCTGTATGCACAGTAAGAAACTTTACTGTGCATAGGAAAGTGAGGTTAAGATGGAAAATCAAGTTCAATATAAGTGGGCAACTCTGGGAACGGGTGTTATCGCCAATGAATTGGCCCAAGCTCTACAAGCAATGGGAGGGACTATCTACTCCGTTGCCAATCGTACCTATGAAAAAGGGATCGATTTTGCAAAAAAATATGGCATTGAGAAGGTCTATGAGGACATTGATCAGGTGTTTGAGGATCCTGAGGTGGACATTATCTATATTTCTACCCCCCACAACACCCATATCAATTACCTGCGTAAGGCCTTGGCTGGGGGCAAGCATGTTCTCTGTGAAAAGTCCATCACGCTAAATAAGGATGAGTTGGCAGAAGCCATTCAACTGGCGGAGGAAAACCAGGTCATCTTGGCAGAAGCCATGACCATTTTCCACATGCCAATCTATCGTCAGTTGAGCGAAGTGGCTACAAGTGGCAAGCTGGGAGAGTTGAAGATGATTCAGATGAACTTTGGCAGCTACAAGGAATATGACATGACCAACCGCTTTTTCAATAAGAACTTAGCTGGAGGTGCCCTTTTGGACATCGGTGTCTATGCCCTGTCCTTTGTTCGCTGGTTCATGACTGAAAAACCAAATCAAGTCGCTTCGCAGGTCAAATTGGCTCCAACGGGTGTCGATGAACAGGTCGGTATTCTCCTGTCCAATGATGCGGGTGAGATGGCTACGATTGCCCTCAGTCTCCATGCCAAACAGCCTAAGCGTGGGACCATTGCTTATGATAAGGGTTATATCGAACTCTATGAATACCCTCGCGGGCAGAAGGCGGTTATTACCTATACTGAAGACGGTAGTCAAGAGGTAATCGAAGCGGGCGAGACTGCCAAGGCCCTCTCTTATGAAGTGGCGGATATGGAAAAAGCTGTCGCGGGCATCGAAAATACTATGCACCTAGCCTACACCCAAGATGTTATGGAGATCATGACCCAACTCCGAAAAGAGTGGGGCTTGGTGTATCCGGAGGAGATGTAGTTAGTCTAGGTTTTGAGAGGTTGGAGAAGTCCAACCTTTTTTCTTTATGGCAGGAGATAGTCAGTCTTGAAGCCACATATCAGGTCACTATGACAATCTTGTGACAAATATAATGCTTAAGTGACAATCAATTTGGTTTGTTTACAGCTTGTTTAAAAGCCTGGGAAAGGCTTGTTTTGCAAAAAAAATTCCGCTATCATAGGTCTATCTCAAAAGAAAGAAGGAATGTTTTGTGAAACGTAAACAGACAAACAAACCGGTTTATATGAAAAGAAAGAGAAAAAGATCTGTACTGAAAGAGAATAAGAAAATGTTCTACGCATCCTCTGTAGCCTTGTCACTCTTGGCAACTGGCCTGGCAGCTCCGACAATTTCCGCCTTGGAATGGACACCACGCAATGTCTCTGAGATTAGCGCTGAATTGGTCAATCAAGGGGGCCAACTCACTTACACCATCAAGTATGGCGATACCTTGAGTGCCATTGCTGATGCCATGAATCTGGATATGGAAATCCTAGCCAAGGTCAATCAAATTACAGATGTCAACCTGATTTTCCCAGATACGGTATTGACCACGACAGTTGACCAAAATAACCAAGTGACCCAAATCGAAATTGAAGCACCTGCCCAGACAGCCAATCAAGAGCCTGTTCAAGCGACGGTGGATTTGCAGACAAACCAGGCGACCATCGACGATACAGTTGTTCATCTCGACGAGGTAGAAGTCCCTGCTCCAGCGACAGAACCGACTGCTCCAGTAGCTGAAACAGAAGTCCCTGCCGATATTCCAGCCGAGGTAGCTACAGTAGAAGTGCCCCAAGTTTCTATACCCGAAACAACAGAAGCGGTGGCAGCTCCAGCAGCAGAACAGGTTGCTCCAGTTGAAGCACCAGTGGCAGAGCCAGTAGCTGAAACTCCAGTAGTGGAGCCAGCAAGTGAGTCTGTTGTAGCAGAAGAGCCGGTGGTAGAGACTCCAGTGGCTGAAACACCAGCACCAGTTGCTACGGTAGTTTATGATAATAGTGGCCTCCAGCCCCAGGTTGCAGCATTTAAAGAAGAAGTTGCAAATACTTTCGGTATTACTTCTTTTTCAGGATACCGTCCTGGAGATCCCCAAGACCACGGTAAAGGATTGGCTATTGATTTCATGGTGCCAGTGAGCTCAGCCCTCGGTGACCAGGTTGCTGACTATGCCATTGCCAATATGGGTGCCCGCAACATTTCCTACATCATTTGGAAGCAACGTTTCTACTCACCATATCCAAGCATTTACGGACCAGCCTATACCTGGAATCCAATGCCAGACCGCGGAAGTGTAACAGAAAACCACTATGACCACGTCCACGTGTCTTTCAATCCATAAAAATACGGGAAATCGAATCGAAACAGGTTCGATTTTTCTGTTTTTGATTGCAAAAATAGGATATACTGTTTAAAAATAAGAGGAGGGCTGGTTGTGCCAAATTTTGTATCTGGCTTATGGAAGGAATATCTGGAAACCCGGACCAATGCAGGAGAGGATTTTCTCTATTGGTTACTTCAGCGTAAGATGACCTGGGGACAGCGCTGGCTGGTGGTATTGGTTCTGACGTTTATGGTCCAACCATCCCTATGTTCTGTACATCCTCTTTCTGATTGGCACAATCTTGTTTGTGATTTATGCTTTTGGTAGCCTTTATTTTTTTATCAAAAGGCGATTACAATCAAAGAAACACTAAAAAACTCGGGAGAAACTTCCGAGTCTTGGTCTTTAATCGGCCCAAATGGCAAGGGATTGATAAGGTTTCAGTCGAATGGTTTTTCCGAGTTTGGTGTCGCTGTAGTTGTCAATGAGGATGCTGCCTTGTGCGTAATCGTCTGCCAACTCTAGTTGAACTTCTTCTGGGAAGAAGTTGTTGAGGACCAAGAGTTTTTGACCGTCGTGGAGGCGCTCAAAGGCGTAAACCTTGTCGCTGTCCTTGTAGGCAGCCTTGTAATCCCCTTCAGACACGATTGGTAATTCCTTACGAAGTCGAATCAAGTCTTGGTAGAAGGTGAAGATTGGGCCTGTTTTTTCGGTCTCAACGTTTATGGTCTTGTACGATTTACCAGCTTTTAGCCAAGGAGTACCTGTTGAGAAACCGGCATTTTCAGAAGCATCCCACTGCATGGGTGTGCGGGCATTGTCACGCGACTTGGCTTGGATAATCTTGAAGGCCACATCAGGTGTGTTTCCCTGTTCTAAGAGCATTTGGTAGGCATTAAGGCTCTCGACATCGACATAATCATCCATGCTATCGTAGTCAGGGTCAATCATACCGATTTCCTCGCCCATGTAGATATAAGGCGTACCGCGGGACAAGTGGATAGAGGCTGCTAGCATGGTTGCTCCTTCCTTGCGGAAATTCTCCACATCAACAAAGCGGTTGAGGGCACGAGGCTGGTCGTGGTTGTTGTAAAATAGAGCATTCCAGCCATTTCCAACTGACATCTCCTCGCCCCAAGTGTGGAAGAGGCGTTTGAGTTCCTCAAAATCAAAGTCCATGATGGTCCATTTTTTACCATCCTTGTAATCCACCTTGAGGTGGTGGAAATTAAAGGCCATGGACAATTCCTCACGCTCAGGAGCCGTGTACAGAATGCAGTTTTCAATGGTTGTGGCAGACATTTCGCCAACGGTCATAAAGCCTTCTTCCCTTCCAAAGGTGGCATTGTTCATCATGCGGAGGTAGTCGTGGGTGATAGGGCGGTCGGTATAGGCAGGTTTGCCGTCGTTGATTGGGCAATCTTCTAGGACTTCATCCTTACCAATCAGGTTGATAACGTCGAAGCGGAAGCCTTTGACGCCCTTGTCTTTCCAGAAGTTGACCACCTTGAACAGTTCGTCACGGACATAGGGGTTTCGCCAGTTGAGGTCGGCTTGGGTCACGTCAAAGAGATGGAGGTAGTATTTCCCAGTATCGCCAAAAGGTGCCCAGGCATTGCCGCCAAACTTAGACACCCAGTCAGTTGGCTGGTCACGCAGGATAAAGAAATCCTGGTAGTATTTGTCGCCGGCTAGGGCCTTTTGGAACCATTCATGCTCCGTTGAGCAGTGATTGAGGACCATGTCCAACATAAATTCAATACCCAGCTCTTTGCCGACAGCCACCATTTCTTCAAAGTCAGCCATGGTGCCGAAATCAGGATTGACGGCCGTATAGTCAGAGATATCATAGCCGTTGTCTCGCTGCGGACTTGGGTAGAAGGGATTGAGCCAGATCATGTCAATCCCTAGATCCTTCAAATAAGGTAGTTTTTCAATAATTCCTCGTAGATCACCGACACCGTTTCCGGTTGTGTCTTTGTAAGATTTGGGGTAGATTTGATAGACGACTTTACGTTTGTCAATGGTCATGATGATAGTACCATTTCCTTTCTCAAAAATGATGTAATCAACGGCAAAGAGTTGGGGTCACCAACTCTCTACACTTTTTGTTTTATGCTTTTGTTACTTTCAAGATTGCTTGGCCACGTTCTACTGAATGAGGAAGGCTTCCAAGAACCACTGTATTGAAATCCGTTTGGTTGGTCACGATAACTGGTGTTTCAGCGACGAGACCAGCACCCTTGATGACATCGATGTCAAAGCTGATCAATTTATCGCCAGCTTTTACCTTGTCACCTTGTTTGACGTGAGCTGTGAAGCCTTTGCCTTCCAATCCAACAGTATCCATACCGATGTGCATAAGGAGTTCAACTCCGTTTGTAGCAGTGATACCAACAGCGTGGCTAGTAGGGAAGAGGACAGATACTTCACCGTCAACAGGTGCAACTAAGATACCTTCGCTAGGATCGATAAGGACACCTTGTCCCATAACACCAGATGCGAATACAGGGTCAGTGGCTTGTGACAATTCTTTTGCTTGACCAGTTAGGGGGCTGATCAATTCGATAGCAGAACCAGTTTCAACGACAGTTTCAGTTACGACTACAACTTCTTCAACAGTTTCTTCTTTTTTTGAAAATGCACCTGTACGTTTGAAGACAGCTGTCAAAATCATTGGGACAACAATCGCAACAATCATTGTCATAAAGAATGCACCCCAGTATTCAGCCTTGATAGACAAGATACCTGGAAGACCACCGATACCGATAGAAGCAGCTTGGATGTTGAAGGTTACAGAGAGAAGTCCAGCAATACTTGAACCAATCATAGCCGCTACGAATGGGTAAACGTATTTCACGTTAACACCGAAGAGGGCTGGTTCTGTAACACCAAGGTAAGCAGAAATTGTTGCAGGAAGAGAAACTTGCGCTTCTTTTTCATTTTTACGGTTCATGAGGAAGTAGGCAAATACTGCTGAACCTTGAGCAATGTTAGAAAGAGCAATCATTGGCCAGAGACCAGTTCCACCAGCATCCGCAATCAATTGTGTATCGATGGCATTTGTCATGTGGTGAAGACCAGTGATTACGAACGGTGCATAAAGGGCACCGAATACCGCACCAAAGAGCCATTTCAATGGACCAGTCAAACCAGCTAATACAACTGTTGACAACCATTGCCCGATTGTCCAACCGATAGGACCAAGGACAGTGTGAGCCAAGATAATTGCTGGAAGAAGTGATAGGAATGGTATGAAGATCATTGAGACCACTTCTGGAACAACCTTACGCCAGAAGATTTCTAGGTAAGACAGTGCCAAACCGGCAAGGAGGGCAGGGATAACTTGCGCTTGATAACCGATACGAGCAATACTAAATGCACCGAAGTTCCAAGACCAGTCGCTGGCAATGGTTGCTGCATCTGTACCAGGTACAGCATAAGCGTTGAGCAACTGTGGAGAAACCAAACAGATACCAAGGACGATACCAAGGATTTGAGAAGTTCCCATTTTACGAGATACAGACCAAGTGATACCTACTGGTAGGAAGTGGAAGATGGCTTCACCTGGCAACCAGAGGAAGTGGTTGACACCATTCCAGAATGGTGATACTTGAACGATAGTGTTCCAGATTGGTTTACCACTTGCGTCAAAGAGGAGTTCTCCATCTTTCATAGCTTGACCAAGTGCTTCGATTTGTACGCCTTCCAAGACGTTACGGAAACCGAGGATCAAACCGCCGACGATAAGGGCAGGAATGATCGGTGTGAAGATTTCCGCCAGCATGGTCATGACACGTTGGATGGCATTTTGGTTACTTTTAGCGGCTGACTTAGCAGCTTCTTTTGATACGCCTTCGATACCAGACACAGCTGTAAAGTCATTGTAGAAGATTGGAACGTCGTTACCGATGATGACTTGGAACTGACCTGCGTTTGTAAAGGTTCCTTTTACAGCAGGAATGTCTTCGATGACTTTGACGTTTGCTTTTTTGTCATCCGCAAGAACAAAGCGCATACGTGTTGCACAGTGAGTTACAGCTGTGACATTGTCTTTTCCACCAATAGCGTCTAAGAGCTGTTTGGCTTCTTTTTCAAATTTTCCCATATATTTTTCCTTCTAGACGGCTTATGGAATCCGTCACCCTATATTTTTTAGACATCTCCCGAAGTATGTCCTTATTCGAAATTTGTACGGACAAATTTTGTTTACAAAGACCATTGTATCCGATTTCAAAAAATATTGCAAGCGTTTTTAACATTTCTTTATAAAATTTTATAAAATTTCTGTTATACTAGAGTAGTTGTATGATAAAGTGGCTACAAATTAAGGAGACATCATGAAGAAATACCAGGAAATTTACAATGACTTAAAGGAAAAAATCCGTACAAATACCTACCCTGCTGAAACCAGTCTGCCGACCGAGCAGCGCCTGCAAGAAATTTACGGTGTCAGTCGTGATACTGTCCGCAAGGCCCTGTCTATGTTGACAGAAAGAGGCATGATTCAGAAAGTTCAGGGCCGAGGTTCCCTAGTTCTCAAGCAAGAAATGCTGAATTTCCCTGTTTCTGGTCTGACTTCCTACCAGGAATTGGCTGAGTCTTTGCAGCTGGAGACCAAGACAGAAGTAGTCAGCCTGGATCAGATTGTTATCAGCAGCAACTTGGCGAATTTGACTGGGTTTGAACCCCATAGCAAGGTCTGGAAAGTTGTCCGTACACGTTCTATTGATGGCAAGGTGTCGGTTGTGGATACTGACTACCTGTCTGCGGATATTGTGCCGACCATTACCAAGGAAATTGCTGCATCTTCCATTTACAATTATCTGGAGAAGACCCTCAAGCTGGATATTGCCTATGCCCAAAAGGAAATTACTGTTGAGCCGACCAGCCGTGAGGAGCGAGAGCTCATGAAAAATGAAGATGACTATCTGGTCCTCATCAAATCCCGCGTCTATCTGGGAGATACCAAGCAATTCCAATACACTGAAAGCAAGCACAAAATCGACAAATTCCGCTTTGTAGACTTTGCGCGTAGAAAACACTCTATATAGTAGGAATTGGCGAAAATAGTCATTTTGAGGTATAATAGGAAGCGAGGTGTACTATGGCAAATCTGAATCGATATAAATTTACATTTGGTGAAAAACAATTAACCCTGACGACCGAGCATGACAATCGTTTTATGACGGAAGTGGAGAAGCTAGCCCAGGAAAAATACCAGGCCATCAAGGAGAAAATGCCCAAGGCAGACCCTGAAACCCTGGCCTTGTTGTTGGCTATCAATTCCCTCTCAGTCCAGCTGACCCGCGAGATGGCCTTTGAAAAGACAGAGGCAGAATTGGCGGCCATGAAAGAAAAGGTCTTAAAAAAGAACGTGACCCTGCTGGACCTAGATGAGCTTGAGGAGTAGACATGGTATCAATTGCAATTCTTATCCTCCTAGCCTGGAGTTTTTATATCGGCTATAGTCGAGGACTGGTCCTTCAAGGCTTTTACGGTGTTTCTAGCCTCTTTGCTATCTTGGTGGCGGCCTTGACCTATAAGAAGTTGTCAGGGATTCTCTATCTATGGGTACCCTTTGCCAATGCAACCCAGGGTAGCTTTAACTATTATTTTGATGAAAAATACCTATTTGATTTGGACCAGGTCTTCTATGCAGGCTTGGCCTTTCTGACAGTCTATCTCCTGGTCTATGCCATCATGCGTTTTGTTGGAATCTTTGTCCACCTCTTGGAAGCCTACAATCCTGATACAATCCAATCAAACCTTATCAGTGGTGCCATTGCGGTAGTGGTGGCCTTGCTTTCTCTGCAAATGGTCTTGGTCCTGGTGGCGACTATTCCTGTGGACCTGGTACAGGAGCAACTCCAGAAAAGTTTCCTAGCAAATCTGCTAATCCAGTACATTCCGACGGCTCATTTTTTCAAGGCTGTCTGGCTAAGTAATATTACAGGGTAGGGCAACCTACTCTTTTTCTAAGTAGGAAAGTATGAATCATAAAATTATTGAAACCCTTGAATTTCACAAAGTAAGACGAAAAATTGAGCCCTATCTGCTGACAGACCAGGGCTTGGACGAATTACGGCAACTGGAGCCCATGGTGGACATCAACCGTATCCAGCAGGCCTTTGATGAATTGACAGACATGGGGCAGATTTTTGTGGAAAATCCCTATTTCAGCCTGTCTGAGACTACAGACATCAATCCAGCCATGCGTCGTTTGGAGTTGGATACGGACCTCAATATTACGGAGCTCTTAGCTGTCAAAAAAGTCCTGGAGGTGTCCAAATCCCTCTTGGATTTTTATGGCAATCTGGAAAACATCCAGCTAAGCCAGTTGGACAAGCATTTTGAGAAAATCGAGCTCTTTCCGCATCTACAAGGCTCGCTCCAGTCCATCAATGATGCTGGTTTTGTAGAGGATTTTGCTTCTGAAAAGCTGGCGAAAATCCGCCGGAAGATCCGTGAAGCAGAGGATCAGGTCCGTCAGGTCATGCAGGATATTTTGAAGAACAAGAGCGATATGCTGTCTGACAGCATCTTAGCAAGCCGTAATGGACGTAATGTCCTTCCTGTTAAAAATACCTATCGCAACAGAATTGCAGGTGTGGTCCATGACATCTCCGCCTCTGGCTCTACTGTCTATATCGAGCCGCGGGCGGTCGTAACCCTGAACGAAGAAATCAGTCAGCTACGTGCAGAAGAACGCCATGAGCTCAACCGTATCTTGCAGGAATTGTCGGATATGCTCCGTCCGCATAGTGGCGTGATTCGTAACAATGCCTGGCTTATCGGGCATATTGATTTCGTCCGTGCTAAGCATCTCTTTGCGCGTGATTATCAAGCAGTTGTACCCAAACTATCTGAGAAGCAGGATATTGCCCTTCTCAATGTTCGACATCCGCTCATTGCTGAGCCTGTACCAAACGACCTTTATTTTAGTAGTCAGTTGACGGCCATCGTGATTACAGGTCCCAACACGGGTGGTAAGACTATCATGCTTAAGACCTTGGGGCTGACCCATCTCATGGCCCAGTCTGGTTTGCCTATCTTGGCTGATAAGGGTAGTCGGGTAGCTATATTCAAGGAAATCTTTGCGGACATCGGAGACGAACAGTCCATCGAGCAGAGTTTATCAACCTTCTCCAGTCACATGACCCACACGGTGCAGATTTTAGCGGAGGCGGATCAAGATTCTTTGATTTTATTTGACGAGCTGGGGGCTGGTACGGATCCGCAAGAGGGGGCCTCTCTGGCCATGGCTATCTTGGAAGACCTGCGTCTGCGGGGCATCAAGACCATGGCAACCACCCACTATCCGGAACTCAAGGCCTACGGGATTGAAACCTCTGGGATTGAAAATGCCAGCATGGAATTCGATACCAACAGCCTGCGTCCGACCTATAAGTTCATGCAGGGAGTGCCTGGTCGTTCCAATGCCTTTGAAATTGCCCGGCGTTTGGGTTTATCAGATATTATCATTCAGTCAGCCCAGTCTTGGACCGACACCGATAGCGATGTGAACCGCATTATCGAGAAATTGGAAAGTCAGACGGTTGAAAGTCGTCAGCGTCTGGATACGATTCGTGATGTGGAGCAAGAAAATTACAAGATGAACCGAGCCCTCCGCAAGCTCTATGACGAGCTCAATCGTGAGCGGGAAAATGAGCTCAACAAGGCACGCTTGGAAGCCAAGGAAATTGTAGATATGGCATTGGCAGAAAGCGAGGATATTCTCAAAAATCTCCATGCTGCAGCCAGTCTCAAGCCTCACCAGATCATCGAAGCCAAGGCAGAGCTGAAAAAGTTGGCGCCTGAAGTGGTGGATCTGTCTAAAAACAAGGTCCTGAAAAAAGCCAAAATCCAGCGTGCTGCCAAGGTGGGTGATGATATTATCGTTACTGCCTATGGTCAGCGGGGAACTCTGACCAATCAGCTCAAGGACGGCCGTTGGGAAGCTCAGGTTGGCTTGATTAAGATGACCTTGGGCAAAGATGAGTTTGAACTGGTCAAGGTGGAGAAGGCAGAGCAGCCTAAGAAGCGCCAGGTTCACACAGTCAAACGTGCCAATGTACGAGGACCAAAAGCCCGCTTAGACCTCCGTGGCAAACGCTACGAAGAGGCTATGATGGAGCTGGATGAATTTATCGACCAGGCCCTGCTTAACAATATGGCCCAAGTCGATATTGTTCACGGTATCGGTACTGGAGTCATCCGAGAAGGAGTGACCAAGTACCTCCGTCGCAACAAGCAGGTCAAGGAGTTCGGCTACGCCCCACAAAATGCTGGTGGATCAGGCTGTACCATTGTGACCTTTAAGTAAGGAGCTATGAGTAACATTATGATTATCAGAAACTATCAAACCAGTGATGAAAAAGGCTGGGTTTATTGCAAGGCACTCAGCTACCTCTTTTCCCCATTCTTTGATGATAGAGAAACAGAGAAGCCCGAACTAATGACAGACGTTTATGACTACCGCGTGGAATGGGTGGCTGAAGTAAACGGACAAATTGTTGGTCTAATCGACATCGATATTTACACGGAAGAGTGCAGCCAGTCTTATATTTACGCACCAAGTAAGCGGACAGCTTATTTTACTAACCTAGCAGTCCACCCTGATTTTCAAGGTCAGGGTATTGCCCAGGCGCTTTTTGAAAAAGCAGAGCAGGAGTTGAGAGAGCAAGGTGTAGAGAAACTAGCCATCTTTACCAGAGAGGGAGATGTAGCCAATCACTTGTATCAAAAATGGGGCGGACAGCTAGTTTGCTCGGACTATCTAGTCGTCGGAGCACCCAAAGACATCCCAACCATCCGTTTTGGAATTGATTTAGAGCGAGGTAGATTGTCCTTTTCAGATATTGAAGGTCAGCAAGTTCCCTACTATTTGAGAGAAGGTGTTTATGTAGTCAGTGAAGAAGCTGGCTTGGGTCTCTTTGACATAGAAGATGCCTATCAAGAATTGACCTACGTGGTGGATTTGACGGAAAAAAGTTGAAACATATTCAACTTTTTTCTTTTTTGTAAATGAATCTGGTACGTGATTCCCCCTCGTCCTCCTGCGGTCTAGTTTAGAATGATCAACATGCTTTCAAATCACAATTGTTTAAGCATGTCTATATCATTTCTCTTCCGTAGCAAATATTCGCATTCTCTTTTCATTTGGTGTAGAATGATAGTACCAAAAACAGAAACGGAGAAAATTATGGTTCAAGTTATTACAGATGCAAACTTTGAAGTTGAAACACAAGAAGGCGTAGTCCTTGTTGACTTTTGGGCACCTTGGTGTGGTCCATGCCGCATGCAAGCACCAATCTTAGAGCAATTAGCAGGCGAAGTGGATGAAGATGAACTGCGTATCTACAAGATGGATGTTGATGAGAATCCAAACACAGCTCGTCAATTTGGAATCATGTCTATCCCAACTCTATTGTTCAAAAAAGACGGACAGGTTGTGAAACAAGTAGCAGGTGTGCATACCAAAGACCAAATCAAAGCAATCTTGGCAGAAATTGCCTAGCTAGGAAGGACTGAGAAAAGTCCTTTTTATCTATCAAAAAATAGATTGTTATAATAAAGTCACCTAAAAAACTGAGAGTGGAGAATATGAAAAACAAGTATTTTACAACCATGGAATACCGTGATAAGCTCTTTGAAGAGTTGGATTTACAGACTCGTGATATGGTTATCCTAATGTGTGCGATTTTTATTGCTTCTGTTGGTTTAAATATGAATAGCACGGCAGTGATTATCGGTGCTATGCTGATTTCCCCCTTGATGACACCGATTGTTGGGCTTGGTCTGGGCTTGGCGATTTATGACCTTGCCTTGATGAAGAAGGCGTTGAAGTTGCTGGCTGTCGAAGTTGTTATTAGCCTGCTGGTATCCGGCATCTATTTCTATCTTTCGCCGATTACAGTAGCCAGTACAGAGTTGACTGCTAGAATTTCGCCGACAGTCTGGGATATTATTATTGCCATTGCTGGCGGAATTGCTGGAGTGATTGGCAGTCGGAAAAAAGAGGCCAATAATATTGTGCCCGGTGTTGCCATTGCGACAGCCCTCATGCCTCCTATTTGTACAGCAGGTTTTGGCTTGGCTCATGGTAATACCCAGTACTTCTTTGGAGCCCTCTACCTCTTTTTGATCAACTGTATCTTCATCATGTTGACCACCTTTTTCGGCTCCCGCTTTATGATGCGACGGACCAAGGCAGTTGAATTGAACAAATTGAACCCAAAATTGAGATATGGTATGACGGCTCTAGTACTTGCCTTGACCATTCCGAGTCTGCTTTCAGCAGGAAATCTGGTCTTAGACTATGCCCGTAAGGATGCCATGAATCAATACATTAGTGAGAAATTTACCTCTCACACTATTCTTAGCCGGACTTATAATAAAACTAAAAATCAGTTGGAGATTACCATTGTCGGACAAGAACTGACCGAACAAGAATTGGAAAAATTAGTCAAGGAAAAGTCGAAATACGGATTAGAGAAATTGACGGTCAAGGTCAACCAGGTTGCCAGCTTGTCACAGGCAGATGCTAAGGAGGTTTACCAGTATATTGACCAGTATATTGAGCAAAAGTTGTCCAACACAGATACAAAAAATGAAGAAATTCAAGATGAGATAGAGTAGGCGGGAGGAGTATGCGTCCTACTTTTAAGAATAGATTAGATGATATAGGAGGAAACTCACATGAAAGAAATCTACCTAGCAGGCGGTTGTTTCTGGGGGATGGAAGGCTATTTCTCCCAGATCGATGGTATTCTTGACACCAGCGTGGGCTATGCTAATGGGCAGGTGGAGACGACCAATTATCAACTCCTCAAACAAACAGACCACGCAGAGACGCTCTATCTAGCCTATGATGAGACTCGTATCAATTTGCGGGAAATTCTCCTCTACTATTTCCGCGTCATTGACCCCTTCTCTGTCAATCAGCAGGGACCTGACAAAGGTCGCCAGTATCGGACTGGTATCTATTACACAGATGAGGCTGATTTGCCGACTATCGAGCAAGTCATGACGGAGCAGTCCCAGCTCTTTGGCGGACGCCCACTAGCCGTTGAGGTGGAGCCACTCGCGCATTACATCCCCGCCGAAGACTACCATCAGGATTATCTCAAGAAAAATCCCCAAGGGTACTGTCATATCGATCTTGGGCAGGCAAAAATCCCTCTGATTGATGTAGCAGACTACCAAAAGCCAGACCAGCAAGTCTTAAAAGACAGCTTGACCGACCTCCAGTATCAAGTCACTCAAGAAGCTGCGACGGAAAGACCCTTCGAAAATGAGTTTTGGAATAGCGACCAAGCTGGCATCTACGTCGATATTACGACTGGTGAGCCCCTCTTTCTCTCAACAGACAAATTCGACTCAGGCTGCGGCTGGCCCTCCTTTACCAAACCAATCAGCAAAGAAGTTGCGACTTATTTTCAAGATCTTTCCCACGGCATGAACCGTATTGAAGTTCGTAGTCGGGCTGGTCATGCTCATCTAGGCCATGTCTTTGATGACGGACCGCGTGACAAGGGTGGATTACGTTACTGTATCAACTCCGCAGCCCTTCGTTTCATACCGAGAGAGGAAATGGAAGCAGCAGGATATGGCCTGTTTTTGGACTTGTTGGGATAATTTTTTGAAAACATTCTTGATTTTTTCTGAAAAATAGTCTAAAATAGAGCGAGATAAAACTAAATAACCGGTTGATAGTGGGCAGAAAGGCAACTGACTGTCCAAAGGACGGAACTCTGGAGAGACCATAAGGCACCGAAGGGGCAAGGTAGTTCTGCTTGGAAAAGTAGGGCTGCTGAAACTCTCAGGTAAAAGGACAGAGCGCATTGAAGACAGGGGATTTTCTGTTGTCTTTCGCGTTGATTCTAGAGGTTGAAGTTATTCAACCTCTTTGTATTTTTCCGGCAGCTTTATCGGATTAAGAATTATGCTTAGGAGGAAGCTATGTTAGAATTGATGCAGCACATCAATGATTTTGTTTGGGGTCCACCCCTCTTGTTACTCTTGGTCGGAACGGGTGTCTATTTTACCCTTCGTTTGGGAGTGTTTCAGGTCAGCAAGTTACCGACCGCCTTTCGTTTGATTTTCTCCAGTGACCAGTCTGGTCAGGGAGATGTGTCCAGCTTTGCGGCCCTTTGTACGGCCCTGGCGGCCACGGTTGGTACGGGAAATATTGTCGGGGTGGCAACAGCCATTACGACAGGTGGCCCAGGAGCTCTTTTCTGGATGTGGGTGGCAGCCTTCTTTGGTATGGCAACCAAGTATGCGGAAGGTTTCTTGGCTATCAAGTACCGGACCAAGGACGCCAACGGTCAAGCGGCTGGTGGGCCTATGCATTATATCACCTTGGGGATGGGACAAAAGTGGAAGCCTTTAGCAGTTTTCTTTGCCATTTCAGGAGTTTTAGTGGCCCTCTTGGGGATGGGAACTTTTTCTCAGGTTAATTCCATTGCCTCATCCATGTCTGCTAGCTTTGGTCTGGCTCCCCAGTTGGTCAGCATCGTAACTGCCATTTCCATCGCTTTCTTTATCTTCGGAGGGATTGAAAAAATCTCTGATGTTTCAACTAAAATTGTCCCATTTATGGCGATTTTGTATGTCTTGGCAAGTGTAATCGTTTTGGCTCTGCATTGGGATCAGCTCTTGCCAACCATAGCTATGGTTCTTACATCAGCCTTTACCCCAGCAGCAGCTGTGGGTGGCTTTGCAGGTGCGACCGTGCAACAGGCAATCCAGCGTGGGATTGCGCGTGGGGTGTTCTCCAATGAATCTGGTCTAGGTTCGGCGCCTATTGCAGCAGCAGCAGCTAAGTCAGATAATCCAGTAGAACAGGGCTTGATTTCAATGACGGGTACCTTTATCGATACACTCATCATCTGTACCTTGACAGGCTTGACGATTCTAGTAACTGGTCAGTGGTCTATAGAAGGGTTGGCAGGGGCTCCGCTCACTCAGGCAGCCTTTTCGACAGTATTTGGACAGCCAGGTGTCTTGGCCTTGACCATCAGTTTAGTTCTCTTTGCCTATACGACCATTCTGGGTTGGTCTTATTATGGGGAACGCTGTATTGAGTTTCTATTTGGAACCAAAGCCATCTTACCTTACCGTCTGGTCTTTGTAGCTATGGTTGCCTTAGGTGGTTTCCTCAAGTTGGACTTGATTTGGACCATCGCAGATATTGTGAACGGGCTCATGGCTCTTCCAAACTTGATTGCCTTACTGGCTCTCTCGCCTGTTATCATCAAGGAGACACGCCAGTATTTTGCAAAGAAGAAATAAGATGAAAGACAGTCATTTGGCTGTCTTTTAGGTTTTTATAGTTTTTTCTGCTATAATTATCTCATGAATGATTTTATTATCAAGTATTTTTCTCAATTTAATATTGAGGTCATTGTGACAGCAGGTCTAAATAAGGTTCTATCGCTAGTTTTACTCTTTGTTGCATTTTACATTATCAAGAAGATAGCCAAAGCTTCTGTGAAAAAGGTTTTGGTTCCCTCTCTAAAGGTATCTACACAAGACATTGGTCGCCAAAAAACGATTAGCCGTCTGGTGGAGAGTATTCTGAATTATTTGCTCTACTTTATTCTCATTTATTGTATCTTGAGCATTTTAGGCTTACCGGTATCTAGTCTTCTTGCAGGAGCCGGGATTGCCGGGGTAGCTGTTGGGCTGGGGGCACAAGGTTTTCTCTCAGACTTGGTCAATGGATTCTTTATCTTAATTGAACGACAGTTTGACGTCGGAGATGTGGTTAAGTTAACCAACGGTCCCATTACTATTTCAGGCACCATTGTGAGCATGGGTATTCGGACGACACAAGTACGTGATGCAGATGGGACCTTGCATTTTATTCCCAATCGTAATATCCTTGTCGTGTCCAATCAATCTCGTGGAGATATGCGAGCTCAGGTAGATATTCCGCTTAAATTTAACACCGATTTGGAGCAGGTAAGTCGAGTAATTGAGGAAGTCAACCGTAGAGAAGTTGGCAACTTTGATCAGATTACAGGTGTGACAGTTCTTGGACCGCAAAATACGACCAATGGTCAGTTTGTTTTCCGTGTCAATCTATTTGTAGCACATGGTCAACAAAGCAATATCTACCATCAATTTTTAGGATTTTATCAAGATGCCCTACGCCAGGCAGGCATCGACCTGCCTACAGCCAGCTTGAAATAAGGAGTTCCTATGCAGCAGAAAGATTTCGTCGTCGAAGACGGCTATATGTACTATCCTAAGAAAGCTCTCTACAAACAGCCCCTCTTTTGGACCACCATAATTGGCGCTGTAGCCAGTCTTGTGCTAGGGGTGACTTGCTTGTTACTCATCATTGGTCTTGGCTTTAGCGAGCTTTCTCTGGACCAGCCTTCTACGGAATTTGATAGCACCAGGACCTATCGAGAGCACGAGGTCGGAGAAAGTGTTGACTTTGCGGATGGCCTGCGCGTGACGGTGCAATCCATGGGACAAGACGACAGCGTGGATCTGGTGGATGATTATTACCCTTCGGCCTATGTGGTAGATTTGGAAGTGGAAAATCCTGGTCAGGAAGATATTTACTTTGACGAATATTATTTTAACCTGATTGACCTTTCAACGGACTTCCCTTTGACCCTGGACTTACGGACCTATGATGTCAATCTGGCTGAGAAAATAAAGGCCGGTGAGAAGATATCTGTCCGTCTTATCTATGGTTTGGACGGTGAGACCAATCTTGGTTTTGTCTATGATGATGTCATGTGGACGGAGCAGCTGATTGGCCAGGGGATTTGATACTCTTCGAAAATCATCTTATCCGTTGTCAAGAGCCTTGGTGAGTGAAAAGATCCGGGGGAGGTTTTCAGCCTGTCGCCTTGAAACGAGAGAGCGACAGAGTTCTACCTTCGGCATTTTTGAGGCGAACAAGTTCGCTCTGTTTCCAGCCTTCAACTGTTCCCCAAACAGTTGAAGCTGGGCTAGATTGATTTTCATTGAGTATGAGTAAAGCGGGTAATTAACATAAAATTATATGTAAGTTAAAAAGCTGAAACTTCAGCTTTTTTTCAGTTCTTTCTCAAAACTCTCCGACCTTGCTTCTACACTAATTTCTTCGAGTGTCAGTGGGTGGGTCAGGCTGAGGCGGGCTGCGTGGAGCATGAGGCGGGGAGCGCTGACTTTGCTATAGAGTGGGTCGCCAATGAGGGCATGACCGTGGTGGGCTAGGTGGACGCGGATTTGGTGGGTGCGTCCAGTTTCTAAGCGACAGGAAATCAGGCTGTTCTTGCCGACTTTTTCCAGTTGTTTGACATGAGTGACAGCCTCCTGACCCTTGCGGTGATCGACCAATCGTTTCCTGCGATCATGACGGTCGCGCCCGATTTTGTCTGTAATGGTCCAACTCTCCTGCTTGAGATGACCTTGGCAGAGGGCTAGATAATCGCGATAGATGACCTTATCCTCTAAGAGACGGTTGAGAATGGGCAGGATAAAGGGATTTTTGGCAAAAAGAATGGCTCCGCTGGTCTCCATATCCAGCCTGTGGACCACATAGCAGGTTTGACCGACATAAGCTGATACATGGTTGAGCAAGGCGATTTCCGTCGGCTCATTGCCGTGGGTCTTCATTCCTTCGGGCTTGTTAACGATAATCAGATGTTCATCTTGATAGAGCTCTTCGACCAAGTCTGCCTGCCCCATAGGAATCGTCTTTTCCGGATAATCTTCCTCATCAAAGGTCAATTCTAGCAGGTCACCGGGAGCAATGGAACTCTGCCAGTTAACGGTTTGCCCATTGACGGTGACGTGTTTTTTGGTGCGGAGGAAGTGGCGGATTTTTCTGGGAATGAGAAAATAATCTTCCAAGACTTCTTTGACAGTCAATTCTGGAAAGGCTTGGGGAATGCGAATGTTAATTTTCATCATAGGCTGGTTGAGTGTTTTGGTTGCACTTTTTCGTTTGGATTGATGTAGTTCATAGCATTGTTGACGGCAGTCGGAGCCTCGCCAAAGCCAGTAGCAATCAGGTCAACCTTGCCTTCGTAGTAGCAACAATCGCCGATAGCATAGACGCCGGCCTGCGAGGTTTCCTGTTTGCTGTTGACTAAAATGCGGTGACGATGCAGGTCTAATCCCCATTCTTTCAGGGTTCCGACCGATGATTTGAAACCGTAGTTGACAAAGAGGTGGTCGAAGTTCAGGGTGAGCTGGTCCTCGCTCTTGACCTTGTCGAAACGAATAGCAGCAGCTCTGCCATTTTCCCCAGAAAGTTCCTTAGGAACATAGGGAGTGTGGATGGCGACGCTAGACTTTTTCAGGTCCTCGACGCTGTGCTCTAGGGCACGGAAATTGTCGCGTCGGTGGACGATGCTGGTGGTTTTGGCGATTTTTTCAAAGGCCAGAGACCAGTCAACAGCGGAGTCGCCACCACCCAAGACAAGGACGTCCTTGTCTGCGTACTGCTGGATATTGGACACATGGTAGTGAACGTTTTCATAGCTGTCAGCTCCGTCAATCTCCAGAGGACGGGGCTTGAAGGCTCCGCCACCCATGGCGATGATGACCGACTTGGTCTGGTGGGTGTCCTTGTTGGTTGTCAAAGTGATGACTTCACCCGGTTGGATAGCTATCAGGGTTTCATTGAGGCAAATAGTGGTGTCAAATGGGGCTAACTGGGCAAGCAGGTTGTCCGTCAATTCTTGACCAGTCAGGCTTGGGAAGGCAGGAATGTCCAGGATGGATTTTTCAGGATAGAGGATGGCGGGTTGTCCACCGAGTTGGGGCAGCGAATCAATCACTTTGACTTTGGCCTGGCGCAGATGGGCGTAGAAGGCAGCAAAGAGCCCAACAGGACCACCGCCGATAATGGTAATGTCGTAGATTTCAGTCATAGTCTTTTCCTTATCAATAGAGAATAGTCCTATTCTACCATATTTTCAGTCCTAAGACCGATTTTATGGGCTGTCACAGTTCAACCAAAGGATTGGTAGCTGAAAAATTTGGGCCGATATAGTATAATAGTCCAAAACTAGAGAAAGAGGAGGGGGCATGGACAAGGACGATTTGCAGTTTGAGCCCATTGAAGTGCCAGAGGATTTCGAGTCTCTGGACCAGACCAAGGCCTATACTAGCGACCAATTTACAAGCGCAGAGTCTGACATGGGAGAAACGAAAAACATAGACCTACCAGGTTTAGAAAGTGGGAAGAAAATCAGATTTAGTCGTCGCTCAGCCCGAGGCAGTCGTGACAGGTCCGATAAACCTAAAAAGGAAAGTCGGATTCCAGAGCCTGCTCGCAAATTTTGGCGCCGTTACCAGCTGACTAAAATTCTGCTGATTATTCTGGGTGTTTTGATACTGACGGTGGGAGGCTATCTCTTCTTCCTAGCCAAGACCGCAAATGTTGGCGATTTGCAGGAGGCCCTCAAGGCCAAGACGGTTATCTATGACAAGGACGGTTTGGAAGCTGGTACCCTGTCGGGGCAGAAAGGAACCTATGTGGAGCTGGATGCCATTTCGGATAATCTGGAAAATGCCGTCATCGCTACGGAAGACAGGACTTTTTATGAAAATTCTGGTATCAACTACAAGCGGACCCTACTGGCCTTCCTCACCTTGGGCCGGTCTGGGGGTGGTTCGACCATTACCCAGCAGTTGGCCAAAAATGCCTTCCTGACTCAGGACCAGACCATTAGCCGGAAGGCGAGGGAGTATTTCCTGGCCCTTGAAATCAATAAAAAATATAGCAAGCAGGAAATCCTGACCATGTACCTCAACAATGCCTATTTTGGCAACGGGGTCTGGGGGATTCAGGATGCTAGTCTCAAGTATTTTGGGGTTAATGCTAGCGATTTGAGTCTGGAGCAATCGGCTGTTTTAGCCGGCATGCTCAAGGGGCCTGAGATTTACAATCCTTATTATTCCATTGAAAATGCGACTAATCGCCGTAATACTATTTTGCAGGTCATGGTGGATGCCCAGTTTATTGATCAGGCAACTGCTGATGCAGGAATGCAGGTGGACGTGGGCAGTCAGCTCTACGATGCTTATGCGGGCAAGGCTAGCAACTATGCCTATCCCTCTTATTTTGATGCGGTTATTGCAGAGGCTATTGACCGATATGGATTGAAAGAAAGTGACATTATCAACAACGGCTACCGGATTTATACGGAGATGGATCAGACCTCTCAGGCCAATCTCCAAGTGATTTTTAATGACGAGAGTCTCTTCCCGCAGTCTGCCTATGATAGTTCTTATGCTCAGGGGGCAAGTGTGGCCCTGGATCCGTCTACAGGTGGCGTTCGAGCGCTGGTTGGGCGGGTTAATTCATCCGAAGATTATGCCTTCCGTAACTTCAATTTCGCGACCCAGGCTAAGAGAAGTCCGGGTTCGACCATCAAGCCCTTGGTTGCCTATGCTCCGGCAGTGTCGGCAGGCTGGGAAATTGATAAAGAGCTGGACAACCACACGACGACCTACGGGACCTATACCTTGCAGAATAATGATCTGTCTACATCGGAATCTATTCCCATGTACCAAGCCTTAGCCCTGTCTTACAATTTGCCTGTGGCATCCATTGTCGACACCTTAGGGATTGACACCGCCTTTGAATACGGGAAAAAATTTGGCCTGAACATGAGTAAGGTTGAAAAGGTACTGGGAGTGGCTATAGGATCTGGAGTGGAGACCAATGCCCTGCAAATGGCCCAGGCCTATGGTGCCTTTGCCAACCATGGGACCATGAAGGATGCTCATCTGATTAGCCGTATTGAAACGGCCAATGGCAAGGTCATCGTGGACCACCGTTCTCAGTCGACCAAGGTGATCGATAAGTCAGTGGCAGACAAGATGACCTCTATGATGCTGGGAACTTTTACCAACGGTACAGGGGTCAATGCGGATGTCTACGGCTACAATCTAGCCGGAAAGACGGGGACGACCGAGACCAACTTTGATGTCTCTCTTATCAATGACCAGTGGATTATCGCCTATACACCTGACTTGGTTATCAGCCAGTGGGTTGGTTTTGAAAAGACTGACGAGACCCACTATATCGATGCCAATAATTCCTGGAAGGCGCCTGTGCTCTTCCAAACAGTTGCGGCCAATCTCTTGAGTCAGACCAGCGGGACACCATTTACAGTGGACAATGCTTACGCCATGAATGGCATTGTGCCTATCAATCAAGTGGAGACAGGACCGACAGAGCCGGTCATCAGCCCAGAGCAAATCCAGGAAATCAGTGACCGAGCAAGACAGCTTCTAGAAGAAACCAAGCAACAAATCATTGATGCCCAGCTACCTGAGCGAGCACGCACCCTCATAGACAATATAAGAAGTTGGTTTGAGTAGTTGTCAAATGAGCTAAAACATGATAAAATAAGGTTTATTGGAGGGCTATATGGCACTAAAAAAAGCAAGCCTAGCCTGTACAGTTTGTGGATCTCGTAACTATTCAATTTCCCTATCGAGCAATCCCAAGCCAACACGGTTAGAAGTAAATAAATTTTGTAAACACTGTGGTCAGTATACGGTCCACAAGGAAACTAGATAGGAGTAGCAGGTGAAATTCGTCGCAGATATTTTCCGTATTTTAAAAGACACTGCCTGGCCAACGCGCAAGCAGAGTTGGAAAGATTTCTTCTCAGTCGTAGAATACACAGCCTTCTTCGTGGTACTTGTGTATATATTTGACCTCATTTTGTCCAAGGGCTTGATGAGCTTGATCAATCTTTTCTAGTAAAATACTTGCCATTTGTAAAATGGAAGTGGTATAATAAAGAAAAGCGAAAGCCTTCGGGCTTTTTTTAGCGTCTTCAATACAGCTTTCAAAAGAAAGGAACGACTATGTACGATAGTTTTGATAAAGGCTGGTTTGTTCTACAAACCTATTCAGGATACGAGAACAAGGTAAAAGAAAACCTTCTCCAACGTGCGCATACATACAATATGTTGGAAAACATCTTGCGCGTGGAAATCCCAACCCAGACGGTTCAGGTAGAAAAGAACGGCGAGAAGAAAGAAGTGGAAGAAAACCGCTTCCCAGGTTATGTCTTGGTAGAGATGGTCATGACTGACGAGGCATGGTTCGTGGTTCGTAATACGCCAAACGTTACAGGTTTCGTGGGTTCTCACGGTAACCGTTCCAAACCAACTCCACTCTTGGAAGAAGAAATCCGCCAAATCCTGGTATCTATGGGACAAACAGTCCAAGGAGATATCGATGTCAAGGTGGGCGACACAGTCCGCATCATTGACGGTGCCTTCACAGACTACACTGGTAAAATCACTGAAATCGATAATAACAAGGTTAAGATGGTTATCTCCATGTTTGGTAATGATACCATTGCAGAAGTGAATTTGAGCCAGATTGCAGAATTATAATATCCATCAGACAGAACAGTCAACAACTGTTTTGTCTTTTTTATTAAAAATACTTGACCAGTTAACCATTTTTGTGTTATAGTTAACTGGTTAACGAAAAACAAGGAGAAATCTAATGAAGTGGATGAAATATCTCTTTTTATCACTCATGCTACTAGTCCTCTCGGCCTGTGGCCAGCAGAGCCAGTCTAGCCAAGTCCAATCTGGCCTGCGGATTGTGACTTCCTTTTACCCAATTTATTCACTGGTTAAGGAAATTTCTGGTGACTACAATGACATTCGTATGATTGGCTCTAGAAATGGGATTCATTCCTATGAGCCCTCGCCAGCAGATGTCAAGGGGATATACGACGCAGATGTCTTTATCTACCATTCTAAGATTTTGGAGTCCTGGGCCGGTCGCCTGGAGCCGAATGTGCAAGGTTCCAAGGTCAAGGTCCTGGAGGCCTCCAGTGGTTTAGAGCTACAGCGAGTTCCTGGTCTGGAGGATGTGGAGGTGACAGAGGGCATGGACGAGGCCAGTCTATACGACCCCCATACCTGGTTGGACCCAGTTCTGGTGGGGCAGGAGGCGGTCTTGATTGGTAATTTACTGGCTGAGGCAGACCCTTCGCGGGCTAGTTACTACAACGAAAATGCCAGCAAGCTCCAGCAGCAATACCAGAATTTGGCAGACAAGTACAAGCCTATCTTTGAAAAAACAAGATCCAAGACCTTCGTCACCCAGCACACAGCCTTTTCCTATACGGCTAAGCGCTACGGCCTCCAGCAACTGGGCATAGCTGGTGTGTCAGAGGAAGAGCCTAATCCACGACAATTGGCAGAAATCAAGGAATTTGTCGATACCTACGATGTCAAAACCATTTTTGTGGAAAAGGGCAAGTCAGACAAGCTGGCCCAGACCTTGAAGAGCTCCACAGGTGTTGACCTGAAAATCTTGGACCCGCTTGAGGCAGATCCAGAAAACAATCTAACCTATCTGGAAAATCTAGATGCCGTCTTAGACACCCTCGCCAAGGAATTACAGTAAAGGAGAAAACATGAAAAACAAGAAATTAGTTGGTTCAGTAGCCGCCCTGGTTCTGGGCATGAGCATTTGTAGCTACCAGCTGGGACGTTACCAAGCCACGGAAGACAGCAAGAACCGAGTAGCCTACATCGAAGACAGCCAGACAGAAAAGAGTATGCTGGCTGAACAGTTGACGCCAGAGGAAGTTTCTGCCAAGGAAAATATCGACGCCGAGCAGATTGTGGTCAAAATCACCGACCAGGGCTATGTGACTTCTCACGGTGACCATTTCCATTACTACAATGGCAAGGTGCCCTTCGACGCGATTTTCAGCGAAGAGCTGATTATGACCGACCCAGCCTATGTCCTCCAAGACAACCACATTGTCAATGAAGTCCAGGATGGCTATGTGATTAAGGTAGATGGCCAGTATTACCTCTATCTCAAAGATAAAAAGCAGCAGAAAAATGTGCGGACCAAGGAGGAAGTTCAGAGACAGAAGGGGGTATCCTCTTCGGACAAGACCTATCAGGAGGCTGGTGGCGGCCGGACAGCAGATGGTCGCTATAAGACCGATGACGGCTATGTCTTCAACCCTACTGATGTGATTGAGGACACGGGAGACGGCTTCATCGTGCCTCACGGTAGCCACTTCCATTTTATTCCTAAGAAGGACCTGTCTCCGTCCGAGTTACAGGCAGCCCAGGCCTATATTGACGGCAAGTCCTCAAACAAGGGTCAGTCGACCAAGGACACTTACCCGTCTCAGGGCCAGACTGGCTCGACCGCCCTTTCAAGCCACTCAGGTCAAGATTTGAACAGCCTCTTGGCCCAGCTAGATGCTACACCGCTCTCCCAGCGCCATGTAGAGGCCGACGGTCTGGTCTTTGACCCACGCATGATTAGTAAAAAGACCGCTGCCGGCGTCATCATCCCCCACGGCGACCACTATCATTTCATCCCTTACAGCCAGATGTCGCCACTGGAGGCTCGGATTGCTCGGATGATTGGGGAAAATAGCAGAGCAGGCTCAGGGCATACAGCTGCCCAGCCTACGCGGACTGACTATCCGACAGGCACAACCCAGCCAGCCACACCAGCCAATCCCCCTCATCAATCCCAGCCAAGTCCTGCACCAAAACAAGGTCCTACTGATTCCCAAGCCACTAACCAGCCATTTGTTACCTATCTAGGTCGTCGCATCCCTGCCTACGGCAAGGGATTGGATGGCAAGGTCTATTTCACCAGCGACGGCTACACCTTCAGCAAGGCCAGCATCACATCTGTTGATGACCAGGGCTTGATTGGTAGCCACGGTGACCATTTCCACTATGTCGGCTTTGGCGAATTAGAAGACTTTGAAATCAAGCAAGTCGAAGAATGGGTTCGGGAAAAGAAAGGCTTGACAGGAAATACTAAGCCTGCTAATAAACCAGCCACTCCAAAACCAAGTCAGCCGACGGCGCCGACACTTCCAGTCCTGCCAAGCCAACCAGCTCTTCCTGAACAACCGGCTCAACCAAGTCCAGTTGATACGAGCGTAAACAAACCAGTCTTTGATCCGCAAGCCGTGACTGGCAAGCAGCTTGAGGCAGGCAAGGTCTTCTACCAAGTTCAGTTGGACGGCAAAAGCTACCGTTACAGCCGAGATGAATTGGACCTGATGAAAATTTCCTTTGCAGAATTGCGCCTGATGGAACTGGACAAGGACTACCGCTTTGACACGGCTCCACAGGTTGCTGGAGATTTGGCACCAGCTATGCACGTCAGCATTGACAAGATCCCAATGAAGGGAGCCAACGCGACCTACGATACAGGCGAGTCCTTTGTCATTCCCCATATCGACCATATCCACATCCTGCCTTATAGCTGGCTGAGCAAGGAGCAGATCGCGACCATTCGTTACATTATGCAGCACCCAGAGGTTCGTCCTGCAGCTTGGACCACAGCAGGTCATGGCGATGATGTCATGGATCCAAATGCCCTGAAACCGATTGCCAATGCGACCGACCAGGCTCAGCGTACCGGCCTGAAAAACTGGCAGATTATCCACACGGCTGAGGAAGTGGCAGCAGCACGCGCCCAGGGCCGCTTTGCTACCAACGACGGCTATATCTTTACCCCAGAGGACGTCCTGGATCCGGCCAGCTTTATCTTCAGCGGCGCCTTCAGCCTGCCACGGGCGACCGGTGGTTCCCTCCGATCTATCGCCAAAAAAGAGCTGTCAGACCAGGAGTTGGCGGCAGTCCAGGCTCTCTTGGACCAGTGTGATGCAGAAATACTGGCTAAAAATGTTACACCGATTGAAAAACGTGAAGGGTTGAAAAACTGGCAGATTGTTCACTCTGCAACAGAACTGGCTGAAGCTAAGTCTGCAGGGAAATACACAACAAAAGATGGCTATATTTTTGATCCAGCAGACCTATTAGATCCCAAAGTGAAAATAGGTACGGATAACTATCGCATCCCACGTGTAATTACAGATGGTTACCGTCGGATTAACAAGAGTGATTTGAATTACTTAAGCGAGCTAATCCCAGCAGAGGCTATGGTGGCTCAACGTGAGAAATCTAATTCTAGTTCACCGTCAACACCTGTACCAACTGAAACAGAAGCAAGTGCAGGCGAGACAACAACGCCAGAACAGCCGCAAGTTGCCAAAGAAACAGCAGAGGAAATTTACAACCGAGTTGAAGCGAAGAAAGTCGTTCCTTTCGAAGCACTGACCTACAATGCTGGCTATGCGACCGAAGTACGCAACGGGACTCTGGTAATTCCGCATCAAGATCACTATCACTATGTATCCTTTAAATGGTTTGACCAAGGTAGTGCAAGAAGTCCTGAAGGGTATAGTCTAGAAGATTTCCTAGCAACAGTTAAATACTACATGACTAATCCACAAGAACGCCCAGTTTCAGACGATGGCTGGGGAGTATTTACACCAAATACACCATCTGAATCGACAGAAGAAATAGAGACGGAAGAAAGTGATGAAGAAATTATTTCTGAGGAAACTGAGGAAATTGACGAGTTTACAGAAGAATTAAAACGAAGAGCAGAAGAGTTTGGCATGGACTTCAAAACCTTTGAACAAAGTCTGGTCACACTCTCAGACCGTTACAGAGTTTCTTTTGAAGCTTTCGAATATGATGCAGCAAGCAAAGTTGTTCGACTTGTAGATAAGGATGGGGTCAAACGGACCATCTCCCTTCCAAGTTTAGAAGAACAAGTATAGTAAACAAAATACCTGTAGCGCTGAGCTCTGCAGGTATTTTTTACAGAAAAACGATAAAGATTATCTTTGACTATTTGCTTTTTTTAGCGTAAAATAGAAAGGAAAGACAAAAAAGGAGAAAAGCCTTGGAACTTAACGTATTTGCAGGACAAGAAAAAAGCGAACTTTCCATGATTGAAGTAGCTCGTGCTATTTTGGAAGAACGTGGACGTGACAATGAAATGTACTTCAATGACTTGGTCAATGAAATTCAGAATTATTTAGAAAAATCAAACAGTGAGATTCGTGCAGCCTTGCCAACTTTCTATTCTGACTTGAATGTGGACGGTAGTTTCATTCCGCTAGGCGAAAACAAATGGGGTCTTCGTTCATGGTATGCCATCGATGAGATTGATGAGGAAGTTATTACTCTCGAAGAAGATGATGAAGATGCGCCAAAACGTAAGAAAAAACGTGTCAATGCCTTCATGGATGGTGATGAGGATGCTATCGATTATGGCAACGATGATCCAGAAGATGAAGATAGTTACGAAGACAAGCCTGGTTCAGAATACGATGATGAAAATCCAGATGATGAGAAGGATGAAGTAGAATCATACGACTCAGAAATCAATGAAATTATCCTCGATGATGAATTGACGGATGATGAAGAAGTTGATGTCGGTGAAGAAGATGACGACTATTCTGACGACGAGTCGACAGAAGACTAAGTTCAAGATTGACAAACGCATCGAATTGAGTTAGTATATTATCGGGCACCTCTTTTGAGGTCAGGGCTCCCTAGTTGATAGGGAGCTATTTTTGTTTTTTCTTCATGTTGCTTACCCCCTCCATGCGACATGAGCAGAGGAAAGGAGTTTGCATGACAAAATATATTTTTGTAACTGGTGGTGTGGTTTCGTCGATTGGTAAGGGAATTGTGGCGGCAAGTCTGGGTCGTTTGTTGAAAAATCGTGGTCTCAAGGTGACCATTCAGAAATTTGACCCCTATATCAATATTGACCCAGGGACGATGAGCCCTTACCAGCATGGTGAAGTGTTTGTTACGGATGACGGTGCGGAAACGGACTTGGATTTGGGACATTATGAGCGGTTTATTGACATCAATCTTAATAAATATTCCAACGTGACAACAGGGAAAATTTACAGCGAAGTCCTTCGAAAAGAACGCAAGGGCGAATACCTTGGGGCTACTGTGCAGGTTATTCCACATATCACGGATGCTTTGAAGGATAAGATTAAACGCGCTGCTCGGACAACAGATGCCGATGTGATTATTACAGAAGTCGGTGGAACTGTCGGTGATATTGAAAGTCTGCCTTTCCTTGAGGCTCTGCGTCAGATGAAAGCAGACGTGGGCGCGGACAATGTCATGTATATTCACACGACGCTCTTGCCCTATCTCAAGGCGGCTGGGGAAATGAAAACCAAGCCGACCCAACATTCGGTCAAAGAATTGCGCGGATTGGGCATTCAGCCCAACATGTTGGTCATTCGTACAGAAGCGCCAGCCGGCCAAGGGATTAAAAATAAATTAGCCCAGTTCTGCGATGTGACACCGGAGGCGGTTATTGAGTCACTCGATGTCGAGCATCTTTATCAAATTCCGCTCAATTTACAGGCCCAGAATATGGACCAGATTGTCTGCGACCATTTGAAATTGGATACACCGCCAGCGGATATGACAGACTGGTCAGCTATGGTTGACAAGGTACTCAACCTCAAGAAAACAGTTAAGATTGCCCTTGTTGGAAAATACGTCGAACTCCAAGATGCCTACATTTCAGTTGTAGAAGCCTTGAAACACTCTGGCTATGCCAACGATGCTGCGATTGAGTTGGATTGGGTCAATGCCAACGACCTGACAGCAGAAAATGTAGCTGACCGACTTGGACAAGCCCAGGGAATCATCGTACCTGGTGGCTTTGGTCAACGCGGTACCGAAGGAAAAATTCAAGCCATTCGCTATGCGCGTGAGAATGATGTGCCTATGTTAGGCGTCTGCTTGGGCATGCAGTTGACCTGTGTGGAATTTGCTCGCCACGTTCTTGGATTAGAAGGAGCCAATAGTTTTGAGTTGGATCCAGAAACCAAATACCCAATCATTGACATCATGCGTGATCAAATTGGTGTCGAAGACTTGGGCGGCACCCTCCGCCTTGGCCTCTATCCAAGCAAGCTCAAACGAGGCTCCAAGGCTGCTGCAGCCTATGACAACCAAGAAGTTGTCCAGCGTCGCCACCGCCACCGCTACGAGTTTAACAATGACTTCCGTCAGCAATTTGAAGAAGCTGGTTTTGTCTTCTCTGGTGTATCGCCAGACAACCGCTTGGTTGAGATTGTTGAAATTCCTGAGAACAAGTTCTTTGTGGCCTGTCAGTATCACCCAGAACTCCAATCTCGTCCAAATCGTCCTGAAGGACTCTATACTGCCTTTGTCACAGCTGCAGTTGCGAATGAAAGCAAATAAGTATTGACAAGCGCATTTGAGTTGAGTATCCTAAGGGTGCTCAATTTTTTTGAGCAAGGCTTGACGAATTGGTGGATTCTGTTAGTTTTTTAATATGTGTAATGAGTGATCTAGGAAAAGGAGGGAGAAGAAGTGAGGAACCTTCATTTTATCGCGACATTGGTGGCGATTAGCTTGGTAGCAGGATTAAACGTGCTCTTTAACTACCAGATAGCAGGAATAACCGATAGTTTAACTAGTGGGGATAGGGCTGGTTTTATGGTACAGATTTGGCAGTTGCTTGCGATTTTATGCTTGATGCTGGTGGCAGAGTTTGTTCGTCAAGTCTGCAATCAGCGGTTTTTGAATAGGATTGGCTACAAGATTCAGGCTACTCTAGTCAATCGTTTTTTGCAGGGGCCGAGCTTGCTCAAGCAATCAGAAGTAGCGGCACGAGTTTCGGCTATTCATAATGATAGCGAGATGGTCAAGGAACTCTACTATGATACCCTGTTTTCCCTCTATCAAGGAGTGGTGTCCTTCTTGTTTGCCTGTCTGGCTCTCTTTGGCTTGGATAGTCAGGTATCCATAGCAATCCTGCTTTTGACCTTGGTGCCGATTGGGCTTCCCTACCTTTTTCAAAATAGTAGGCAAAGGGTTCAGGAGGCCATCTCTCAGGAGAAGGCTGCCTATCAGATTCTACTCAATGACCTCCTTTCAGGTCTAGTCATTATCAAAAATGCCGATCGTAGCCAGTATTTTTCTGACAAGACAAATGATCAATACAAACGAATCTATCAACTGGAAGACCGGAAGGCTTTTCTGTCAGCCTTGTTGAATGTCTTATCTGGTTTGTTCTTCTATCTATTGACGGTTCTGATTCTCTGTTTGGGAGGTCAAAGGATTTTGGCAGGGCAAATGACAGTAGGAGCCTTGGTGGCAATTTATAGTATTTCTTTAGAATTGACCATGCCGATTAGCTTAATTGCATCGTCTATTGCGGATATGGCTTCTGTTCGCAATCTACGTGAGCAGCTCTTAAAACAGGAACCAGCTCTGCCTTTTTCCCAAAAAACCAAACACCCCTTCACCTCTCTTCAGGTGCGCAATCTTTCTTTTTCTATAGAAGGAACTCCCCTGTTTTCGGAGTTGAGTCTAAACTTTGAGCCTGGGAAGAAGTATCTGATTCAGGGAGAGAGCGGCGTAGGTAAATCGACCTTAGCCTACCTCCTGATGGGACAGATGGGGCAGGGTGATGAAGGAGTCTATCTGAATGGGCAGCCTTTGAAGGAATTGGGAGAAGAGGTGGCTCAATCTTATCTTGCCTTTCTGCCACAAAAAGTGAAACTTTTTCATGCCAGCATCTGGGAGAATATCAGTTTGGGAAGGGATATTGACGAGTTGGAGGTTCTTACTTGGTTGCAGTTGGTAGGCTTGGGACAACGTTTTGCAAGTCGTCAGCAGTTGGAAAGTGAGCTATTTGATGCAGAATCAACTCTTTCAGGTGGGCAACAACAACGCTTGGCCTTGGTGCGGACCCTCTTGCTCCACAAACCTGTCTTGCTCCTAGATGAATCCCTTTCAGGTTTAGATGATCGGACCTTTGCCATGGTGGAACAAGCCCTGCTTGACTTGGAGAGGACAACGGTCATTCATATTAGTCATCGTTCATATCATGAGGCAGACTATGATCAGATAGTGGTGCTGGAGAGAAGAAAGTAATAAATATGAACTTTTTTTCAAAAAAGTGTTGACAAGGGTATTACCCCGTGATATACTTATCTAGTGTTCAGCGGGGATGGCGGAATTGGCAGACGCGCAGGATTAAGGATCCTGTGACCGCTTTAGGTCGTGAGGGTTCAAGTCCCTCTCTCCGCATAGGACTTTCAGACTGGTTTAACCAGTCTTTTTTTATGTCTGAAAGTTATGTGAAAATTTTCTCATACGGATACAGTTTCAGCTAGCATTTTCAAAATAAAAGTGGTAGAATAGAGAAGTATGAGGTGCTACCTCAAAATATATTAGGAGGCTATCGAAATGCCATTAGTTTCAGCAGAAAAATTTGTCCAAGCAGCGCGTGACAACGGTTATGCAGTTGGTGGATTTAACACAAACAACCTTGAGTGGACTCAAGCTATCTTGCGTGCAGCAGAAGCAAAACAAGCTCCAGTTCTTATCCAAACTTCTATGGGTGCAGCTAAGTACATGGGTGGTTACAAAGTAGCTCGCAACTTGATCGCAAACTTGATCGAGTCAATGAACATCACAGTTCCAGTTGCTATTCACCTTGACCACGGTCACTACGAAGATGCACTTGAGTGTATCGAAGTTGGTTACACTTCTATCATGTTTGACGGTTCACACCTTCCAGTAGAAGAAAACCTTGCAAAAGCAAAAGAAGTTGTAGAATTGGCTCACGCTAAAGGTATCTCAGTTGAGGCTGAAGTTGGTACTATCGGTGGTGAAGAAGACGGTATCGTTGGTACTGGTGAATTGGCTCCAATCGAAGATGCAGTAGCAATGGTTGCAACTGGTATTGACTTCTTGGCAGCTGGTATCGGTAACATCCACGGTCCATACCCAGAAAACTGGGAAGGTCTTGACCTTGACCACTTGCGTAAATTGACTGAAGCTGTACCTGGTTTCCCAATCGTATTGCACGGTGGTTCTGGTATTCCAGATGCACAAATCCAAGAAGCAATCAAATTGGGTGTTGCTAAAGTTAACGTTAACACTGAGTGTCAAATCGCATTTGCAAACGCAACTCGTAAGTTTGCAGCAGCTTATGAAGCAAACGAAGCAGAATACGACAAGAAAAAACTCTTTGACCCACGTAAATTCTTGGCTGACGGCGTAAAAGCTATCCAAGCATCTGTTGAAGAGCGAATCGACGTATTTGGTTCAGCGAACAAAGCTTAATGTTATATAAGTAATGCTATCTAAACCAACCGCAAGGTTGGTTTTTTGAGTTTTATCTAATCTACTGTTTCAAACAGTCCTATTCTGTGAAGCAATCTCTGATTGCGAACAAGGAAATCCGTTTTTTCAATGGCTTGTCCTTAGAAGATTTGAAACAAGCTTGGTCAAATGTCAATTCTGTCTGATAGACAGGCTTCAATATTCTTGGAGAACTGTCGAAAGAAAAAAATAAAAATATTCCTTGCCAACTTCATTCTTTTCTGTTAGAATAGTATGGTATGTGGTGCTAGCACATCCGATATATTTGATCAAATGAGGAGGAAGATACAATGGCTAAAGTATGTTATTTCACTGGTCGTAAGACTGTATCAGGTAACAACCGTTCACACGCAATGAACCAAACTAAACGCGCAGTTAAACCAAACCTTCAAAAAGTTACTGTTTTGATTGACGGTAAACCTAAAAAAGTTTGGGCTTCAGCTCGTGCCCTTAAATCAGGTAAAGTAGAACGCGTTTAAGAAATGACCCTTTTGGGTTATTTTTTTTGCCAAAGAAACCTAGTCTTCCGTCTGCTGTCACAAGCTTGTTTTTTACAGAATGGCTAAAGTATGGTAAAATGGAGTGATAAAACTATTTGAGGTAAAGTAATATGACTGTTAAAATCAATACAAAAGACGGCCAAATTGAATTGACTGACGACGTGATTGCCACAGTTGTCGGTGGAGCTACGACCGAGATTTTTGGTGTGGTCGGCATGGCTAGCAAATCCGCCATCAAAGACAATTTCCAGGCTCTTTTGAGAAAGGAAAACTATGCCAAGGGCGTTGTCATCAAGACCTTGGAAGATGGTCGTATTGCAGTTGATGTCTACACTGTTATGAGCTACGGTGTAAAAATCAGTGAAGTATCTCGCAATATCCAAGAACGTGTCAAGTTCAACTTGGAAAATCAATTGGGTATCTCTGTGGATGCCGTTAATGTTTTCATCCAAAATATTAAAGTCGTAGGAGAATAATTGTGTCTAAAATTACTACTAGTTTATTTCAAGAAATGGTGCAGGCAGCATCAACTCGTCTGAATAAACAAGCTGAATACGTCAACTCACTTAATGTTTTCCCTGTTCCAGATGGGGATACTGGTACCAATATGGGTATGACCATTACCAATGGAGCCAAAGAAGTTGCGGATAAGCCAGCAAATACAGTTGGTGAAGTCGCTCAAATCTTATCAAAAGGTTTACTCATGGGTGCTCGCGGAAACTCTGGCGTTATTACGTCACAATTGTTCCGCGGTTTTGGCCAGTCTGTTAAAGGCAAGGTTGAATTAGATGGTAAGGATTTGGCACAGGCCTTCCAACATGGTGTAGAAGTGGCTTATAAGGCCGTTATGAAGCCAGTTGAGGGTACCATTTTGACCGTTTCTCGTGGTGCAGCGACGGCTGCCCTAAAAAAAGCAGAAGAAACAGATGATGCCATTGAAGTCATGCGTGCAACTCTTGAAGGTGCCAACCGTGCCCTCAAGAAAACACCTGATATGCTTCCAGTCTTGAAAGAAGTTGGGGTTGTTGACTCTGGTGGTCAAGGTCTTGTTTATATCTACGAAGGTTTCTTGTCAGCTTTGACTGGTGAATACATTGCTTCTGAGGATTTTGAAGCAACTCCAGCAGTCATGACAGAAATGATTAATGCAGAACACCACAAGTCAGTTGCTGGTCATGTAGCGACTGAGGACATTACCTTTGGTTACTGTACGGAAATCATGGTTGCCCTTCGCCAAGGTCCTACTTATGTGAAAGACTTTGATTATGAAGAATTCCGTAACTACCTCAACGACCTAGGAGATTCACTCCTTGTAGTCAATGATGATGAAATTGTAAAAGTTCACGTCCATACAGAAGATCCAGGCTTGGTTATGCAAGCAGGTCTCCAATATGGTAGCTTAGTCAAGGTAAAAGTAGACAATATGCGTGAACAACATGAAGCGCAAGTTGAAAAAGAAGAAGCCTACCAAAAACCAGCTGAGCAAAAAGAATACGGCATTATCGCTGTTGCAGCTGGAGAAGGATTGACAGAGATCTTCAAATCACAAGGCGTTGATTATGTGATTTCAGGTGGTCAGACCATGAACCCTTCAACAGAGGATTTTGTCAATGCTATTGAATTGGTCAATGCTCGCAATGTCATCTTGTTGCCAAACAACAAGAACATCTTGATGGCGGCTCAGACTGCAGCAGAAGTTGCTGAAGTGGCGGTTAAGGTGGTAGAAACCAAGACTCTACCACAAGGCTTCACTAGCTTGCTTGCCTTTGATCCAAGTCGTGATTTGGACAGCAACTTTAAAGCGATGACGGCATCACTTGCAGAAGTGAAAAGTGGTAGCGTGACAACTGCAGTCCGTGACACAACTATCGATGGTCTGGAAATTCATGAAAATGATAACTTGGGTATGGTTGATGGCAAGATTGTGGTTTCTAATCCAGATATGATGGAGACGCTTGTTGCTACCTTTGATAAAATGTTGGATGAAGATAGTGAAATCGTGACTATCTATATTGGTGAGGATGGTGACGAGGATACAGCACAAGCCCTTGCTGATCAATTGGAAGAGAAATTTGAAGATGTAGAGGTTGAAATCCATCAAGGAAACCAACCAGTCTATCCATATCTATTTAGTGTAGAATAATCCATGAGAAGAGCAGTCTGACTGTTCTTTTCTTGTGTATTTTGTGGATGTTTTTCTTGCTATTTGGTCCAAATATGATATAATAGTTTCTTGTGAGTATCCCTCACTTCCCACAGGCTAGGACCTGGGGGCATTAGACCAAAAGGAGGAACATATCAATGGCTAAATACGAAATTCTTTATATTATTCGTCCAAACATTGAAGAAGAAGCTAAAAACGCTTTGGTAGCACGCTTTGACTCTATTTTGACTGACAACGGTGCAACAATCGTTGAATCAAAAGCATGGGAAAAACGTCGCCTTGCCTACGAAATCCAAGATTTCCGTGAAGGTTTGTACCACATCGTTAACGTTGAAGCGACTAACGACGAAGCTCTTAAAGAGTTTGACCGTTTGTCAAAAATCAACGGCGACATTCTTCGTCACATGATTGTGAAACTTGACGCGTAAGAAGGTTTTATATGATAAATAATGTAGTATTGGTTGGTCGTATGACCCGCGATGCAGAACTTCGTTACACTCCGTCAAACCAAGCTGTTGCGACTTTTACACTTGCAGTTAACCGTAATTTTAAAAATCAAAATGGCGAGCGTGAAGCGGACTTTATCAACGTAGTTATCTGGCGTCAACAAGCTGAAAATTTGGCGAATTGGGCTAAGAAAGGTGCTCTCATTGGCGTGACTGGTCGCATTCAGACCCGTAGTTACGACAATCAGCAAGGGCAACGCGTTTATGTAACTGAGGTAGTTGCTGAAAGTTTCCAACTCTTGGAAAGCCGTACTGCCCGTGAAGGTCAAGGTGGCGGATATTCTGCTGGTAATTCATTTGCTGGTGGCAATGATTACAATTCACCTTATCAAGCACCTGCACAATCTACACCGAACTTCGCTCGAGAAGAAAGTCCATTTGGTGCATCAAACCCAATGGATATTTCAGACGATGACCTACCATTTTAGGTCGATACTAAATATATAAAGGAGAAAACACATGGCTCAACAACGTCGTGGCGGTTTCAAACGCCGTAAAAAAGTTGACTATATCGCAGCTAACAAAATTGAATATGTTGATTACAAAGATACTGAGCTTCTTAGCCGTTTCATTTCTGAACGTGGAAAAATCCTTCCACGTCGTGTAACTGGAACTTCAGCTAAAAACCAACGTAAAGTAACAACAGCTATCAAACGTGCTCGCGTTATGGCATTGCTACCATTCGTAAACGAAGATTAAAAAAATGACCCCAACGGGTCATTTTTTCTTGCGCTCTAGAAATGTGTAAAGCGCAATGACAGAGTGGACCATTTTTTCATGAGCTTGAAAATATGAGAGCGAATTAGGAGCTTCAAAGCCCTATTTAGCTAGCCCCCTAGAAACTAGATAGGTTCAACACTGATAGGTCGTTTTTACTTGTGCTCGTTAAACTTGAGAAGCACAATTGCGCAGTGAGGAGATTGAACGCCTCTTTGGGACAGCCAACGAGTACCACAATCTTCGTTATACAAGAGAGAAAGGCAAGTCCAAAATGGAAGATAAGGTTGGACTGACTTTGGCGTGTTTAAATCTCAAGAAATTGGTAAAAATGAGGGCAGGGAAGCCTTTTTATATTGTACAAATAGCCACGATTCTGGCAAAAAGACCGACTATCAGACCAATAAACAGAAAAAGACAAACATCAATCGAGATGTTTGTCTTCATTCTGTGGCTAGCTGTCGCTAGCTTTTATCTCCAACTTGAGCAAGTCTATCCGTAGACTTGTTAATGACAGCCGACTCTGGTCGCCTCTATCTCCAACTTGATGGAGCATCTCCCCGGGCTCCGTCAACCACCAACACTCGTAAACTTGGTCATACCATAGCGGAAGAGTTTATAGTTAATCGTAAAGATGATGGCAACAACGAGGGGGAGTGCGAGGCCCCACATGGAGAGGTCCAGGAAGTAGAGGGCTGGGAAGTAGGCGGTAAAGGCATAGGGAAAGACAAAAATCAGTAGGAATTGAATGACTTTTGGATAGATATTGAGCGGGTATTGGGCCATTTGGTTGAGTGCGAAAATCCCCATGGTGAGAGGGAAGGATTCCACGATCCAAAAGGCAAGAGCTGTTGGTCCCAGCTGAATTGCCGCATAGAGCAGACCGATGCAAATGGCAATAAAAACCAACAGGAGAATCTTCCAGACAGACCATTCCAAGCCCAAAATCTGCGAAGACTGCCAGAGAGCCACGCCACCAATCATCGTCGTACCGATGCCCTGAGGCTGAATTCGTTCGCAGACCAGCTGAAAGAGCGGATTGACCGGCAAGAGCAAGAGGCGTTCAAACTCCCCCCGACGAATGTAGCGGCTACCGAACATCCACAGATTATCAAAGAAAATCAAGTGGACCGACCGCCCCACCGTTGCCATTCCATAGATAAACAGCATCTGCCCGTAGTTAAAGCCTGCAATCTCCTTGATATTACTAAAAAGGACATTGAGGAAAATCAAATAGACCACCTGCTCCACCAAAGATGAGACCAGACCGATGAAAAAATCTACCCGAAAAGACATCTGGGCCATCATGAAGACCTTGACATTGTACAAATAAAGACCTATATACTTTTTCATCCTAGCCTCCAAAAATGACAATTTTTCGCTTGGCTTGGGACCATAGAGCCGCGATAAAGCCAGCAAGGACAGGCAACCAGAGCAACTGCAAGCCCAGCAAGGACAGGTCAGTTTCTCTGCCTAAGAGAATAGAAATAGGCACATTGATTGCATAGTTATAGGGCATGAAACTCAAGACTTTTTCGACTTTTTCAGGGTAAAAGCTTAGCGGTAAGAGGGCTCCGGATGACAGGTTGAAGAGTCCCATGCGTAGCAGCATGACTCCCCAAGCATTGACCGTAAAGAAAGTCGCAAAACCAAAAGCCAAGTCTAAGAATTGCACAATAAACATTCCCAAGATAGCAGATAGGAGAAAGACTAATATAGTCTTTCCATCTGGTAGGTAAAAATCACTCTGCACCAAGAGGATGATGAAAAAGACCACCAAAAACTTGAAGAGTTCAATCAATTTTGTCCCTAAATCCTTGAAGAAGAGGGAGAGGATAAAAGAGTAGGGCCGCAAAAATTCCCCAGCAATCTGCCCTTGCAAAATCGAGTGGGACAGGTCTTCACCGATTGAAAAGGAGTTGAGGCTTGCCAGAAGGCTAGCGAAGATGATATAGGTGGTGAAGGTCTGGAGGGTGTAACCATTGACCTCAGGCTGTGTGAAGAAAATAGTCTTCCAGACAAAGAGAGACACCAAAATCCGTGCTAGCACAGATACGAAAGAAGCCAGGAAAAAGGCCTTGTACTGCAGGGCTGTCATCATAGTCAGCCGTGTCATGTAGAGGTACTTATGCATGAATGCCCTCCTCGTAAATCTGACGGACAATGGACTCAATTTCCAGCTCCTTCATGGTCACATCATCGACCTCGATCTGCTCAAAGACCAAGGTGATGACCTGGGCACTGGTCCATTGGTTAGCCTGATAGTGAATGTCGAAGTGGTAATCATCCTTGCGGTCAAATTCCAGACCAGTCGCCTGAATATCTTTGGTCAGCGGATGCTCGGTAGAAAAACTAATGGTTTTGATTTGAGAAAATCGCTCCTTGAGCTGACTGAGTGAGCCGTCGTAGACTTTTTTTCCCTTATCGATGATGAAAATCCGCTCGCAGAGGGTTTCAATGTCCTTCATATCGTGGGAAGTAATCAAGAAAGTCGTGCCGTGCTCTTCATTCATGTAGCGAATAAAAGAACGAATGGTCTCCTTGACACTAGCGTCCAGGCCGATGGTTGGCTCGTCCAGAAAGACCACAGAAGGCTGGTGGAGAAAAATAGCCGCAAATTCACAGCGGACCCGCTGTCCCAGAGACAGATTGCGGATGGACTGCTTCATAATGTCTGCCAAATCCAGCAAGTCAATCAAGCGTGCCAGTCGTTCCTGAAAAACCGCCTCAGGTACATCATAGATTTTGGCATGGAGAATAAAGGACTCCTGCACAGGCAGGTTCCAATCCAGATGTGATTTCTGCCCAAAAAGGACACCGATCTGCTTGTTGACCGCTTTGCGATTATCCTTGGGAACCAGGCCGTTAATGGTGACCGTGCCCTCATCGGCGTGTAGCACCCCCGTCAACATTTTAATCGTAGTTGACTTGCCGGACCCGTTGGATCCGATATAGCCGACAATCTCTCCCTTCTGAATGGACAGGGAGATGTCCTGCACCGCCTGAATGGTTTTTTTCTTGGGCTTGAAGAAGGCCTTAATTGAGCCTTTTAGCCCCACCTCCTTATCGACCACGTAGTAGGTTTTGGATAAATGCTGCGCTTCTATCATAATGATCTCCTTGAGAAAACGTTTGCGTAATCATTATATCACGATTTATTCGCCTGTGATGATGAAAATATAAGAAAATAGCGAAGGATTTTCTGAAAAAAGCAGAGAAGATTTCTGTTCTGTTATTTTTTATCATTTTTTCCATGCATTATTTACAATACCAAGAAAAAGGTGTACAATAAAAGCAATCAATTCTAAGGAGGTTGAGATGTTAGAAGTTCGTCGCTTATGTAAAAGTTACGGGACCAAGGAAGTCTTGAAGGACATTTCCTTTACTATTCCATCTGGAATCATCTGTGGTTTGGTAGGGAAAAATGGTGCAGGAAAAACTACTTTCTTCCATTCCTTACTAGGATTTGTCAGCTACGAGGGAGAGATTGCCCTTGACCAGCAGGCTGTCACGCCAGACTTGTTTTCAAAAATCGGCTATCTACCAGAAGAGCGGAGCCTCATGCCCAAGCTTTCTGTTTTTGAACAGGTCAGGTATTTGGCTAGCCTTAAGGGGATGGCCAGCAAGGAAGTGGCTGAAAAACTACCGTTTTGGATGGAAAAGTTGGAAGTCAAGGGCAAGGTGACAGACAAGATTAAAAGCCTATCCAAAGGAAACCAGCAAAAGATTCAGTTGATTGTAACTTTGCTCCATGAACCAGACCTGATTATTTTGGATGAGCCCTTTTCTGGGTTGGACCCTGTCAACACCGCCCTCCTAAAACGTGTGATTTTAGAGGAAAAGGAGCGCGGGGCAACCATCATCTTTTCAGATCATGTTATGACCAATGTGGAGGAACTCTGTGACCAACTCTTGATGATCCAAGATGGGCAGCTGGTCTTGAATGGAGGCATTCAGGATATTCGTCGGCAGTTTGGTCGGACCCGCCTCTTTGTTTCCTCGGATATTCCGAGAGAGCAGCTAGAAGGCCTGCCCCATGTCCTCTCTGTTCAAATGACCAATCACGATAAATGGCGCCTTGTCCTAGACGATGAAGCAGCAGGTCCAGAGCTCTTCCAGTTGATCAGTGGTGGTCACTATCTGGCAACCTTTGACCAGCAGGCGCCAACCATTGATGAAATCTTTAAAATCAAATCGGGGGTGGCAGAATGAAATCTTTTATCCTAGTCGCAAAAGAGACCTACCTACGGCAGGTCAAATCCTGGTCCTTTGTTTTTATGGTCCTATCCCCTTTCCTCTTTCTCGGCATATCTTTGGGAACAGGCTATCTAACAAGCTCTAGCATGGATGCTGGGTCGGAAAAAATTGGTCTCGTAAGTGAGGACTTTATGGCCCAAATGGCCTTTGCGACACTTGACTTAGACTTGGTTCTTGTGACAGAAGAAGAGGCCAAGCAGCAGCTTTCAGAAGAAGAGTTGGAAGGCTATATCAAGGTCGCAGTAGTGGACCAGCAGTACCAGGCGACCTATCATGGAAATGAGGTCCCTTCTCAATCCGTTCAGCAAACCTTCCAGTCTATTCTAGAGAGCTTGCAGCAGCAGCTCAATGAAGCAAATGCTCAATTGACACCAACTCAGCTTGAATTTCTAGCCATCCAGCCTTCCTATGTGGAGGAAGTTGGTGACCAAGAGGGGCTGGAAAAAATTGGACAGATGATTACCTTCTTTGGCTTGATTTTCCTCATGTACATCATGACTATTGTTTATGCTTCTACAACTGCCCAGGAGGTAGCCAGTGAAAAGGGAACGAAAATCATGGAAGTGATTTTCTCTAGTGTTCCAGCCTGGACCTATTTCTATGGTCGCATCTTTGGCATCTTCCTCGTCATTGCGACCCATTTGGGTGTCTATCTTGTAGGTGGCATCTTGGCCTATCACCTAGCAGGACAATTGGAATTGACCAAGGAAATCTTTGAGTCAAACCAGGTCTTGGTGCAAGCTGTTTTAGACAACTTGGACTGGACCATGATTCTCTTTGCTATTTTCGGTCTGCTCCTAGGAGTAACCCTGGCTTCCTTGTGTGGTTCTCTTGTGGTGAGGCCAGAAGATGTCAACAAGGCTGTGCAACCGGTTATCTATCCGATTATCATCGGCTTTTTAGGGGCCATGACCTTTGGGCAACAAGCACAAGAACATATGGTGGTGAAAATCGGATCGTTTATCCCATTTTTATCCTCCTTCTTTATGCCGATTCGCCAGATAAATGGCTGGGCAAGTAATTGGGAGACCTGGCTATCTTTCTTCATTCTCGCAGCGACCACGATTGGCGCAATCGTCTTTATAGGCAAATCCTATGCAGGCTTGATTTTACAGACCGATGATATCGGCTTTTGGAGAAGCTTGAAGAAAGGCTTAACGAGCAAGTAAGTCTGCCTACAATAGAACGAAAAGACCAACTTAGGAATCCTAAGTTGGTCTTTGTTATCTGTTCGGTCATTTATTTTGGATCACGGAGGTTGATAGTCGCGTTGGTTGCTTCAACGGTTAATTTGTTTTTGCTTTCTTTTTTTTCAACAGTCAGACTAAAACCATCTTCTGTTTCCTTGACCTCTAGTTTTTCATACTGGTCTCTTGTAAAAATACCAATGTCATTCAACTGACTTTCGTCAATCAGACTTGATTCGCTTTGGGCAGTTTCCCACTCTTCATCTGACTCGTAGTAGTAGCCCATAAATTCGCCTAGACTTCTCAAGTCAAGCTTATTTTGAATCTGGAGGTTGATGTCTGCTAATGATTGGTCAGTCAAATCGATATTGGTCACGGTATAAGCTCGGTCTTCGTGTGGGAGGAATTTGTTGTCTCCTAGGAGAGTTCCTTCAATCAAATCCAGTTGGCCATAGTTTTCAACAGAAACATTTTCGAGCTGGGTCTGATAGAAATGGATATTGTCACCTTGTGCAGAGATAGTGGTATTTTTAATCGTTGATTTACTGATATTTGTATAGTAACTACTTACAGTACCTGAATCCAATTGGACATTGTTGAGATAGAGCATCCGGCCCTGCTCGACGGTCATTTCCTTGATATGGACATTTTCAATGTAGAGACTATCGAAGTAGCTATTATAGGTATTGTTACTGATGAGTCTGTCCAGTTGCTTACCTGTTGGAACTTCAATGGTAACAGAGTAGATGTCAATAGTGTCATCGGCTAATCTTTCCCCGAGAACCTGCATGATACCTTGAATGGACAGTTGGGGATTTTTTGAGCTGAGAGCCAGGATGCCATTTTTCTCAGTGACTTCAACTGTGTTGTGGGTGTTATTTTTTGAGTTGGCATAGGACACATGGAAGAGTCCATCGGTTGATTCCTTGATCGTAACTGAATGTGGAAGATCTTTAATCTGGATTTCTGATAGGGAAGTATAGGATGTTTGAACCTGATTTGGCTTTGCGATTTCTTCCAGGCGGTTGAGACCCCCAGAGAAAAATCCAATTCCAACCAGAATCAAGCCAGAAATCAAGCTGACAAAGCCCGTGATGAGGGCGATCGTAAGTTTCTTTTTCATGCTCGTTTACCTCGTTTCAAGATCCATTGGAAGAAGGTTTTGACCAAGCGCCATGCCCAATAGGTGAAAAATCCGGTCAAAAGGTAGAGTAGGATTGCCGCACCAAACAAGGATATGCCAGCACCAAAACCCATGATGAAGACATTGAATCCTTTTGATAGCAAGGTAAATCCTTCCCAAATCAAGGAACCACCAGTAACCATCAAGCCGACTCCTAAACCAAATGCACCAATGATGAAGGCGACAATTATTAATATCAAGCCCAACAAGGCCCCGATCATCAAGAGAAGAAGAGGGATAGTGATCGGAAGGGTAATCAGAGCAAGACTGGCCAACCAAACTGTTTTCCGTGTATGTTTCAATTGCTCTAAGTTTTTACCGATGTAAAAAGCTGCGCTGATAGTGACCAGGAAGATCCCCATGATTCCAAGCAGTGGTTCAACAAAGAGGAAGAAGGTAGAAATGAGAAGGGCAGCGCTCAAAAAAGCTAGGGTAAGCAAGAAACGCTTGTCTTGTGGACTGGTCACATCTTGTGTTGGAGCTGTATCTTCTAATTGACGGTTGAGCATGTTGTTGATCAGTTCATTGGCTGCTTCCTTAGGAGACCCCAACTCTTCCATGATATCGGCTTCACGTTCAGGACCTGCCTCGTCAAAGTATTCTTCAAAAAAGTTTTTGGCTTCCAAGTATTCCTTGTGGGGCAACTTTTTCAAATGTTTTTCAAGTTGCTCCATGTACTCAGTTCTTGTCATGGCGGACACTCCCTTCTATGATGCCGTTGATAGTAGTCGTATAGATATCCCAATCTTCTTTCAGTTGGACCAATTCTTCATGGCCTAGCTGGGTTAAACTATAATATTTCCTCATCCGTCCTTGAAATTCCTGAGAATAGGTGGTCAAGAGATCCTGTTGTTCCAAGCGTTTCAGAATGGGATAGAGAGCGGATTCCTTTATGTTGGAAATCAGCTTGATGGTCTGACAGATCTCATAGCCGTAGGAATCATTGGATTCTAAAATGGCCATAATGAGAAATTCCGTCAGCACTGCAGGTACGGGAAAATGCATGCGGCTCACTCCTTTCGATGATGATCGCCTTTTAAGTTGATATTTGCTATATACTGATTTTTGTATATATCAAAATTCTCTATATATAAAATATACACCCACTAAAATAAATTGTCAAGTCATTTGAGAGAAATTTTTTCAAAAAAAAAATAGGACTGGCATTCCAGTCCATTTTGTGGTTTAGTCCACATAGAGTTTTGATTTATTGCTGAGCCAGCTGTAAAGGAAGCCAATCAGGATACCACCGCCGACGAAGTTTCCAAGACCTGAGAAGAGGAAGTTGATCAATACGCTCATCACCGTCATTCCCTCGACAGCTCCGCCATTTGCAAAGAAAGCAAGAGAGAAGGTTGAGAAGTTGGCAATCACGTGCTCAAAGCCCAAGAAAGCAAAGATGAAGATGATAAAAATGAGGGAGATTACGCGTCCAGCGTCGTCCTTCATCCGCATAGAAATGAAGACAGCGATGTTGACCACGATGTTGGCAAAGATCCCTTCGACAAACTGAGTTAATGGAGTCTTCATCAGCTTGGCTGTCGTTGCTTGGAGCAGGTAGTTATGCTCGTCCAGGTGGCCAACCTTCGTGTTACATAAAATGAATGAACAGATGTTACATCCCAGCTTTGGAAGCCAACAGCTGGGATGTATAAAATATATTTCGTATCACACCGAAATGGAGTGTAGATTATATCGTAGGTGGATCGGATAACCCGAGCACTTTCTATGACGGCTACAACGCGTCGCTTGCAAGTTTGCAACAGTTGAAATGGAATTGAATGATTATTGCACAGGCTGCATGGCGTTGCGGATATTGTATTTCTTTTTCAAGAGATAGCGGATTCCGAAGGCAATAGCACAGATTAAGATAGTGAGAATTGGATGAGGAATTGGGTTGAGGTTGGCTGGAACTAGGGCAGCCAGGAAGAAGACTGCAGACCAGGCCAAAGTTGCCACACCCAGGAACAGAATGGCCTTGAGTAGATTTGGTCGTTTACCGGTTTTAGCTTGCTCTCTGTAAACAAAGTGGTACATGAAGTACATACCTGCACCCACACCGAATCCGATAACCAGCAGGGTCACCAAACCATACTGAGCGCCTTGATTAAAGAGATTCATCAGACCATTGATACCGGCAATGATGGCCAACATAAAGAGACTAGAGTCCAGCCACATGAGCCATGGATTTTCATTGTATTCGACCGTTTCTTGCTTTTCTTGGCTGGGAGCAGCAGACTTGCTTGCGGCCCATTCACTAGGTGCACCAAAAAGACTACGGGCAGTTTGGCCTGTTTTTTGCTTTTCGATGATGGTCGGCAGGATTTCTTCCAAAAGCCCCTTGATTTCGGCATCCGTCTTGCCATCCTTGATCAATTGGTTGGTAGCAATGTGGATAAATTCCTGGTTTTTCTTGGTTAATTCTTTAAATTCTGTAAATGACATAGCAATCTCCTTGGATTAGAACCATTTCTTTCTTATGAAATAGAAGGTTAGTGATAAACTGATAGCAAAGGCAAACAAGATAATCCACCAGAAGGCATGGGGAATATCATTGAAGGGAATAATATTGTCCTTGAAGTTCATGCCGTAAGCCGAGAAGACCATGGTCGGTATGGACATGACGATGGTCATGAGGGCCAGGGTTTTCATAATGGTATTCTGGTTGTTGGAAATGATTGAGGCAAAGGCATGGGTCATGGAGTTCAGGATAGAACCATAGATGTCCGCCATCTCAATAGCCTGTTGGGTTTCGACCAGGGTATCTTCCAGCAAGTCCTCATCCTCCTCGTATTTGCGGAGGAGGCGGGTGGAGCTGGCCAGTTTTTTGACCAGGCGTTCATTGGTTTTGAGAGAGGCCTTGAAGTAGACGATAGTTTTTTCCAATTCCATGAGGACAATCAGTTCTTCATTTCGAGTGGCTTCGTGGAGCTGTTTCTCGATTTCCTCACTCTTTCGGTCAATGGTCCGCAGGGCAGACAGGTAGAGCTGGGCATTTCGATAGAGAATTTGGAAAACGAAGCGTGACTTCATAAAGGTAAAGAAGTTGCGCAGGCGTCTGTGGATAAATTGATCAAAGAGCGGCAGTGGCTCTAAACAGGTCGTGATAATGGCGTCATCTGTCAGGATAATACCAAGCGGAATGGTGATATAGTAGGTCTTGTTATTCCGCTCTTCCAAGATGGGAACGTCGACGACAATCAAGGTGTAGTCATCTTCGACCGTGATACGAGAAGTTTCTTCTGCATCGAGCGGTGCCCTCAGATCGGCGATATCAATCTTGTAATGCTCGGACACTTCCATGGACTCACTCTGGGAGGGGTTGACCAAGTTGATCCAAGCGCCTGGTTCAAAGGTTTGGATTTCTTCTAAATCAGTCATCGTTGATAGAAAAATCTGTTTCATATTAGTGCCCTCCTTTTCATTCTTGCATGTAAACGTACCCTTTATTATACCAAAAAATGCAGGAATACGGAATGATTTTTTTGAAGTGTGATATAATGGGGTATATTTTATGCTGGATAGGATGCGTGCCTATTTATAGCTGATTTTGAAAGGAACTGAACACGCCCTATACGCTGTTTGAAAAATTGTTGGTTTCTTCATGTTTAAGCGTGTGGAACTGGCTTCTGCGTCGTAGACATCTGTGCTTTCTTCGGTTTTCGACCTGTGAAAGCACTAGTTGTCTTGACGGGGGTGCGTCTTCGAAATCACAGATTTCGGACTTACCGCCTATTTTCACCGTGCGTTTTACGGGCTCTATATCTTAAATTATGCAAGAAAATATTGTGATTCATGGGGCGCGTGCCCATAATTTGAAAAATATTGATGTGACCATTCCGCGTGAGAAGTTGGTGGTGGTGACTGGTTTGTCGGGGTCTGGTAAGTCGAGTTTGGCTTTTGATACTCTGTATGCCGAAGGCCAACGTCGTTATGTGGAGTCTTTGTCTGCCTATGCTCGTCAGTTCTTGGGCAACATGGACAAGCCTGATGTGGATTCCATAGAGGGGCTCAGCCCTGCTATTTCCATAGACCAAAAAACAACCTCGCGGAATCCGCGTTCGACGGTTGGAACGGCAACAGAAATCAATGACTATCTCCGCTTGCTTTATGCTCGGGTAGGGGTGCCTTACTGTATCAATGGGCACGGGGCCATTGCGGCTTCTTCGGTGGAGCAGATTGTCGATGAGGTTTTGGAATTGCCAGAACGCCAACGTTTGCAGATTCTAGCACCGATTGTTCGCAAGAAAAAGGGTCAACACAAGACCATTTTTGAGAAGGTGCAGAAGGATGGCTATGTGCGGGTCCGTGTCAATGGGGATGTCTATGATGTGTCTGAAGTGCCTGAATTGTCCAAGAGCAAGGCTCATAATATTGAGGTCGTGGTCGATCGAATTGTCATCAAGGAGGGCATTCGTTCTCGCTTGTTTGATTCGATTGAGGCTGCTCTTCGAATTGCGGACGGTTATGTCATCATTGACACCATGGATGAGAAGGAACTGCTGTTCTCTGAGTACTATGCCTGCCCAGTTTGTGGTTTTACAGTGCCCGAGTTGGAGCCTCGTCTTTTCTCTTTCAATGCTCCTTTTGGATCTTGTAGCGATTGTGACGGTTTGGGCATGAAGCTGGAAGTGGATACGGATTTGATTGTCCCAGATGCCAGCAAGACCCTGCGTGACGGTGCCTTGGCTCCTTGGAATCCTATTTCTTCCAACTACTATCCTCAGATGTTGGAGCAGGCCATGAACCACTTTGGTGTGGACATGGACAAGCCTTTTGAGGAATTGACGGAAGAGGAGAAGAACCTGATTTTCAACGGTTCTGACGGAAAAGAATTCCATTTCCATTATGAAAATGAGTTCGGTGGGGTGCGTGATATCGATATTCCCTTTGAAGGCTTGATTACCAATATCAATCGCCGCTACCGTGAAACCAACAGTGACTATACGCGGACAGTCATGAAGACATACATGAACGAATTGACCTGTGGAACCTGCCACGGCTATCGCCTCAATGACCAAGCCTTGTCTGTCAAAGTCGGTGGCGAACAGGGACTGCATATCGGGCAGTTATCTGACTTGTCCGTAGCGGATCATTTGCAAGTCATTGAAAATCTGACCTTGTCTGAAAATGAAGCGACGATTGCGACGCCCATTGTCAAGGAAATCAAGGATCGCCTTTCCTTCCTTAACAACGTTGGTCTAAATTACCTAACGCTTTCACGAGCAGCAGGTACGCTTTCGGGTGGTGAGAGCCAGCGGATTCGTTTGGCGACCCAGATTGGGTCCAACCTGTCAGGTGTCCTCTATATTCTGGATGAGCCGTCGATCGGTCTGCACCAACGGGATAATGACCGCCTTATTGCCAGTCTTAAGAAAATGCGTGATTTGGGAAATACCCTGATTGTGGTAGAACACGATGAGGACACTATGCGTGAGGCAGACTGGCTGATTGACATCGGTCCAGGTGCGGGTGTCTTCGGTGGAGAAATCGTGGCTTCTGGAACGCCTGCCCAAGTAGCTAAAAATAAGAAATCCATTACAGGCCAGTACCTGTCTGGCAAACGTGAAATTCCAGTTCCTTTGGAACGTCGTGTTGGTAATGGTCGATTCCTGGAGGTAACAGGTGCCAAGGAAAACAACCTGCAAGATGTGACTGTTCGTTTCCCGCTTGGAAAATTTGTAGCGGTGACAGGGGTGTCTGGCTCAGGCAAATCAACCCTGGTCAATTCCATTTTGAAAAAAGCTATTGCTCAGAAACTCAATCGCAATTCGGACAAGCCAGGTAAGTTCAAGTCCATTTCAGGAATTGAACACTTGGATCGCTTGATTGATATTGACCAAAGCCCGATTGGACGGACACCGCGTTCCAACCCAGCCACCTATACAGGTGTTTTTGACGATATTCGGGACCTCTTTGCCCAGACCAATGAAGCTAAAATCCGTGGCTACAAGAAAGGACGCTTCTCCTTTAACGTCAAAGGTGGTCGTTGTGAGGCTTGTTCTGGTGACGGGATTATCAAGATTGAAATGCACTTCCTGCCAGATGTTTTTGTTCCTTGCGAAGTCTGTCATGGACACCGTTACAATTCTGAAACCTTGGAAGTACATTACAAGGAGAAAAATATCGCCCAAGTCCTTGATATGACCGTCAATGATGCGGTCGAGTTCTTCAAACACATTCCGAAGATTGAACGGAAACTTCGCACCATTCAAGATGTAGGTTTGGGCTACGTTACTCTAGGTCAGCCAGCAACGACCCTATCAGGTGGGGAAGCCCAGCGGATGAAGTTGGCTTCTGAACTCCACAAGCGGTCAACTGGTAAATCCTTGTATATCTTGGATGAGCCGACGACAGGTCTGCATACGGAGGACATTGCCCAGTTACTCAAAGTCTTGGCTCGCTTTGTTGATGATGGCAATACCGTGCTGGTCATCGAGCACAATCTGGATGTCATCAAGACAGCTGACCACATTATCGACATGGGACCAGAAGGCGGTGTCGGAGGTGGTACCGTTGTTGCAACAGGAACACCAGAAGAAGTAGCAGCTAACCCAGCTAGCTTTACAGGCCAGTATTTGAAAACTAAGTTGAAGTAAAAAGTCGCCAAGCGGCTTTTTCTTGTTTGCTGGAAGTTTATTGGTAATTCTGTGCATTTCTGCTATAATAGTTACAATATCTTTGGAGGTAGGTTATGCAAAAACGACTTGAAAAACTTCGTGGAAAAATGGCAGAGCAGTCGATAGAGGCTCTCTATGTGACCAATTTGAAAAATGTTTATTATTTGACAGGATTCTGGGGGTCGGCAGGAGTGGTGCTGATTACACCTAGCCGCCAGGTTTTGATTACAGATGACCGCTATATCACCTACGCCCAATCTGTTGTCACAGACTTTGAAGTGATTTCCAATCGAGATGAGTTGGGAACGGCAGCTGGTTTGGTCAAGGACATGGGCATCAAGGAAGTGGCCTTTGAGGATGAGATTTCAGTAGCCTATTTCAAATCCATGGAAGCTGTCTTTGCTGGAACGACTCTTAGACCAACAACCAATCTGATTGCGGATCTGCGGATGATTAAGGATGCGGCAGAGATTGCCACCATTCAGCGAGCTTGTCAGATTTCAGACCAGGCATTTATTGACGCTTTAGACTTTATCAAACCAGGTAAAACAGAGATTGAAATTGCCAATTTCTTGGACTTTCGTATGCGGGAAATGGGGGCAGAAGGGGTGTCCTTTGATACCATTGCTGCTTCGGGTTACCGCTCTGCTATGCCCCACGGACGTGCGTCCAATAAGGTAATTGAGGCTGGTGAGGCTTTGACGCTGGACTTTGGCTGCTTGTATGACCACTATGTCAGCGATATGACGCGGACGGTCTATGTCGGTTCGGTTAGTGATGAAGAGCGAGAGATTTATGAAACCGTTCTGGCGGCGAATCAAGCCTTGATTGCGACGGCTAAGGCGGGTATGGAATACAAGGAGTTTGACGGTGTCCCACGTCGTGTCATCGAGCAGGCTGGTTATGGTCCTTACTTTACCCACGGTATCGGGCACGGTATGGGCTTGGATGTCCACGAGTATCCCTACTTTAGCCGAACGGCTACGGATACCATTCAGGCGGGTATGGTCTTGACTGATGAGCCGGGCATTTATCTCGAGGGCAAATACGGTGTCCGTATCGAAGACGACCTACTAATTACGGACACGGGTTGTAAGGTGTTGACTTTGGCCCCCAAAGAATTGATTGTCATTTGAGAAATCTGTCAGTTTGTGGTAAAATAAACCGAATAAATAAAATTTGAAGAGGTATTCAATACAATGATTGAAGCAAGTAAACTTAGAGCAGGTATGACCTTCGAAGCAGAAGGTAAGTTGATTAAGGTTTTGGATGCAAGTCACCACAAGCCAGGTAAGGGCAATACCATCATGCGTATGAAATTGCGTGATGTGCGTACAGGTTCAACTTTTGACACGACCTACCGTCCAGATGAGAAATTTGAACAAGCTATCATCGAAACCGTCCCAGCTCAATACCTTTACCAAATGGATGACACTGCCTATTTCATGAATACTGAGACTTACGACCAGTATGAAATTCCAGTAGCAACAATTCAAGAAGAATTACTTTACATCTTGGAAAATTCTGACGTGAAAATCCAATTCTACGGAACGGAAGTGATTGGTGTTACTGTTCCAACTACTGTTGAGTTGGTGGTTGCAGAAACCCAGCCATCTATCAAAGGAGCGACTGTAACAGGTTCAGGTAAGCCAGCAACCATGGAAACCGGTTTGGTTGTAAACGTGCCAGACTTCATCGAAGCAGGTCAAAAACTCGTTATCAACACAGCAGAGGGAACTTACGTATCACGCGCTTAATTGCCCCTCTTAGAAAAGGAGAGCCTATGACAACAGAATACCAAGGCGAAATCGTTATTGCACCACGCGTTCTTGAAGTAATTACAGGCATTGCAGCAGCAAAAGTTGAGGGGGTCCATTCTCTTCAAAATAAGCGGGTTGCAGATAGCCTGTCAAAATCATCTCTCAACAAGGGTGTCTACCTTCATACAGATGAGGAAGGGCAAGTGACGGCTGATATTTACGTTTACCTGGAGTATGGCGTCAATGTCCCTGCTGTATCAATGGATATCCAGCGAGCTGTCAAGACTGCTGTCTTTAACTATGCAGAGGTGGAGTTGGCTGCGGTTAATATCCACGTCAACGGCATCGTTCCAGATAAGACACCAAAACCAGCCCTGAAAGACTTGTTCGGAGAGGATTTCCTCGATGAAGAATAATAGACATGCCCTGCGGAAGTGCGCTTTGCAGGCGATTGTATCCCTAGAATTTGGCCAAGAGCCTGTCCAGGCTGCTCAATTTTCTTACCTCTATGACCGTGAGGAAGAGACAGAAGGTGTGGAAATTCCTCTCTTTCTCCTCAACTTGGTCAATGGTGTGGCAGCCTATCGAGAAGAATTGGACAAGGAATTGTCTAGCAAGCTCAAGTCTGGCTGGACCCTGGACCGTTTGACCTTGATTGATAAAAATATCATGCGTTTGGGCTTATTTGAAATTCAATATTTCCAAGAAACACCAGACCGCGTCGCAGTCAATGAGGCCATCGAGCTAGCCAAGGAATTTTCAGACGAGTCATCCGCTAAATTCGTAAACGGCGTATTAAGCCAATTTATCCAAGAAGAAGCCTAATCAGGTTTCTTTTTTTCGTTTCTTTTTGAGTTGGAAAAGGGAGATTACTCTCAGAAAGAATTCAGCCCACCTGACTTAATAAACGCTCAGTTTCGGAAGGATGCCATGAAATGTTCAGAGTTGACTAGTTTGGCTGTTTGTTGGATGATACAGGAGAAGTAGAATTTGACAAAAAAGACAAGCATTACACAATACTTGTCTTATATACTAGCTCCGGCGGATAGGCTGACTGGCAAAACGTAGTTCCGTTTATCCAGTTCCTTGCCCTCGATTTTATCAATCAACAAATCCACCATCAATTTGGCGATGTCAGTCAATGGCTGCTTAATGGTTGTCAGCTGTGGGTAATAATTTTCAATGAAATAAGTCCCATCGTAGCCAATCAATTTGAGGTCTTGCGGAATAGTCAAATTGAGCGATTGGGCAACGTTCCAGACCAGCATAGCTGTCAAATCGTCTGACACAAAGATGCCGTCGGGGGCGTGCTTTTCCAGAATGGACTTGATTTCCATTTCCTTGCGAATGGGTGTAAAGTCGCTGGCAACGTGATAGACGGTTTCATCTGGTAAGACGGAGAGGAAACCAGACCGACGCAGACCAGTAGGGGAGTCGGAATTATCATTCCCCGAAATCATGATAGGTCGTTTGCAGCCTGCCTTTTTCAGGGTTTGGGCCGCCAAGACTCCTCCTCCGTGGTTATCAGAAGAGACAACGGGAATAGTAGGAGAGAGATTGCGGTCAAAGGCAATAATTGGGGCGGAAACCCGGTCATAGTCCTTGATACCCAGGTTGTGACTGCCCGAGATGATGCCGTCAACCTGATTGGCCGCTAACATCTCTAGATACTCTCTTTCCTTGTCCGATTCATGCTGGCTGTTGCAAATAATGGTCTTATAACCTCGGTTGAAGAGTTGGCTTTCCAGGTGTCCAATCAGCTCGGCATAGAAAATATTATTGATAGTAGGGAAGATGAGTCCGACCAGCTTGGCCGATTTTCCCTGCAAGCTCCTCGCCAAATTGTTGGGCTTGTAGCCCAATTCCCGCATGGCATCCTGCACTTTTTTGACAGTTTTTTCTGACAAGTAGCCTTTTTTATTGATGACGCGGGACACGGTTGTGGGACTGACACCGGCTAGGGCAGCAACATCAGTTAGTTTTGCGACCATAATCTAAATGGTAGTAAGTTCCGGTTGGGTTGCCACTGGTAATGGCAATGCCATTTTGATCAGCATCAGGGAAGACGCGACCAGAAAATACTTTTTCTCCTTTATTGATGAAAATTTCAAAGACAGACTTGTCTATGAAAATATTGGCAGTCAAAGCTCCAGACTCAATGTCACAAGTTCTGCTTGTTCCATATTCAAGGGCAAAGGGCTGACCACAATGTTCGCGGTCCAAGCTAATCTGTCCCTTTTCTGTATCAACTGTCAGCACCAAGCCTTTTTGGTCTGCATTGGCAAAGAGGACGATTTCATGCTTGCTGTTGGCAGGAATAGTCAAGTCTAGTTCGTAAACATTATTGGTTGTTTCTTGGTTTGAAAATGGCTGAGCTTCTTGACGCAGGCTGGTAATGGCTTCGACTGGGTACTGGTAAAGTTTGCCGTCCTTGATTGTCAGCTCTTTGACCAAGGACAAGCAACCTTGGTAATCGAAAGCATCGGTTGGGTATTCAACATCTGGAAGGGCCAACCAGCTGACAGATAGGGCACGGCCATCCGGAGCATTGAAAGCCTGGGTTGCGTAGCACTCAAAACCGTAGTCAAGGTTGATTAACTCACTCGGTGCTACAATTTTTCCTGTTTCAGGGTCAAATGCCTGGCCAATCTTGTACATATTTGGATAGATGTTGCCGTAGTCCAGAACAGACTTGTCCAGACCCTGTGGGCAGTAGAGCAGGACGGGTTGGTCACCGACGAAGGCAATGTTTGGACATTCCATCATGTAGGCCGTCAGGTCATTTTCAAAATCCAAATCCGCCACATAGGTCCAATTGAGGTAGTCGTTGTTTTCAGCCTTGTAGAGCTTAACAATCCCCTTCAAATCCAGATTTTGTCCACCGACGATGGCGTAATATTGTCCCTTGTAGTTGAAAATCTGTGGGTCACGGAAATGGTCTGTCGTGTCCTCTGGCTGCTCAATCAAGACCTTGTCAATCTTCTCGATCTTGCCATCCTTGTCCATGAGGGCGCCAATCTGATAGGTGTGGCGTTGCCAATTTTCATCGCGGACATTTCCTGTATAGAATAAAAAGAGTTTATCGCCGAATTCCATAGCAGAACCAGAGTAGGCACCGTGGCTGTCCAGAGGCGTGTCAGGGTAGACAACTGTACCAGTCGGCTCAAAATGCACCAGGTCAGTTGACTCAGTATGGACCCAAGATTTGAGACCGTGAGCTGCACCAAATGGGAAATACTGGTAGAAGAGGGTCCATTTTCCATTAAAGTAAGAAAAACCATTAGGGTCATTGAGCAAACCGTGAGGTGTTTCGATGTGGAAGTTAGTTCTCCAAGGTGAGCTTGCAGTATTTTGTTTAATTTTTTCAATGTATTCTGGCGACCAGTCAGCATAAGCTCGGTAGCGCTCTTCAGTTGTAAAAGCCATTTGTCTACTCCATATCTTCTAATTATTCATTTAATATAGTAAACGTTTTCTTGAAAAAAATCAAGCTTTTACTGTGATTCTTGGAATTTTTTAAAAAAATCTGCAAAACGTTTGACATATTCGTAAAAACCATATATAATAAAAACATCGAAAGAGTGAAAACACTTTCAATAATAAAAATATACAAAAAGGAGATTTTTGTAAATGGATTATAAAAAAGTTTCTGCCGAAGTGATCGAAGCGGTTGGGAAAGATAATCTAGTTGCGGCAGCACACTGTGCTACTCGTCTTCGTTTGGTTCTGAAGGATGAATCCAAAGTGAACCAAAAAGCCCTCGATGACAATGCAGATGTCAAAGGGACATTCAGTACGAATGGTCAGTATCAAGTTATCATCGGACCTGGTGATGTAAACTTTGTATATGCAGAGCTCATCAAGGCTACAGGCTTAAAAGAAGTTTCAACAGATGATTTGAAACAGATTGCAGCGCAAGATAAGAAGTTCAATCCATTGATGGACTTAATCAAGCTCTTGTCAGATATCTTTGTGCCAATCATTCCGGCTCTCGTTGCTGGTGGTCTATTGATGGCGCTTCGTAACTTCTTGACTTCCCCAGATTTATTTGGTCCAAAATCAATTGAGGAAATGTATCCTGCTATCCAAGGCATTTCTGCGATGATTCAATTGATGTCAGCAGCTCCATTCATGTTCTTGCCAGTCCTTGTAGGTATCTCCGCTGCGAAACGCTTTGGTGCAAACCAATTCCTCGGTGCGGCTATTGGTATGATCATGACCACTCCAGATTTGGGTGGTAAAGAAGCTTTTTGGGATATTTTTGGTTTCCAAGTAGCTCAAACAAACTATGCATATCAGGTTATTCCAGTTCTTGCAGCAGTTTGGCTTCTTGCGACGCTTGAAAAATTCTTCCACAAGAAGTTGCCATCAGCAGTTGACTTTACATTCACACCATTATTGTCAGTAATGATTACAGGTTTCTTGACATTTACATTCATCGGTCCTGTGATGTTGACTGTATCTGATGCGATTACTAACGCAATTGTTTGGTTGTACGATACAACTGGTGCGTTGGGTATGAGTATCTTTGGTGGTACTTACTCATTGATCGTAATGACTGGTCTTCACCAATCATTCCCAGCCATCGAGACACAACTTTTGTCTGCTTACAACAATAATGGTACAGGATACGGAGACTACATCTTTGTAGTTGCTTCAATGGCTAACGTTGCACAAGGTGCTGCAACTCTTGCTATTTATTTCTTGACAAAAAATGCAAAAACAAAAGGTTTGTCCGGTTCAGCAGCAGTTTCTGCCTTCCTTGGAATTACAGAACCTGCCCTCTTCGGGGTTAACTTGAAGTACAGATTCCCATTCTTCTGTGCTCTTGCAGGTTCGGCTATCGGTGCCCTCTTTGCAGGTTTGACTCATGTTATCGCTGTATCTCTTGGGGCAGCAGGTTTTATTGGCTTCCTCTCAATCAAAGCATCTTCTATCCCAATGTATGTAGTTGCTGAGTTGATTGCTTTTGCTGCAGCCTTTGCCTTTACTTACGTTTATGGTAAGACAAAAGCATCAGCAGTTTTCGCTGATGAAGCAGCAACAGCTGCTGCGGCAGCAGTGACAGCGTCTGTAGTTGAAACTTCAGAAAAAGTTGAAGAAACTGCAGAAATCTCTACTGCACAAGAAACTCTTGTATCTCCACTTTCAGGTGACGTTGTAGCTCTTGAAAATGTGAACGACCCAGTATTCTCATCAGGTGCTATGGGTAAAGGTTTGGCAGTTAAGCCAACTGAAGGTGTTGTCTATGCTCCAGCGGATGCAGAAGTAACCATCGCTTTTGAAACAGGCCATGCCTACGGTTTGAAAACAGCGACTGGTGCTGAAATCTTGATTCACATCGGTATCGATACAGTTTCTATGAACGGTAACGGTTTTGAGAAATTGGTTGCTGCTGGTGACAAGGTAAAAGCTGGTACACCACTTGCTAAATTTGACGCAGCGAAAATTGCTGAAGCAGGTCTTGATGATACAACCATGATCATCGTGACAAACACTGCAGACTTTACAGAAGTAGCTCCACTTGCTGAGGGTACAATCGCTCATGGTGCGGACTTCTTGAAAGTTGTTAAATAATCCGTAAAATAAGCACAGAAAAAGGCGGTAAGCCTTTTTCTTCTATTTCTATCTATGGTATAATGAAAAAAACAAAAAGGGAGAAAATTCATGACAAAATTATACGGAAGCTTGGAAGCTGGTGGTACAAAGTTTGTTTGTGCGGTTGGTGATGAGAATTTCCAAGTAATTGAAAAAACGCAATTTCCGACAACAACGCCCTATGAAACCATTGAGCGTACGGTAGAATTTTTCAAACGCTACGAAGATCGTTTGGCTGGGATTGCTATTGGTTCGTTTGGTCCGATTGATATTGATCAAAACTCACAAACCTATGGCTATATCACTTCAACGCCAAAACCTCATTGGTCAAATATTGACTTGCTGGGCTTGATTGCAAAAGAATTTAACATTCCTTTCTACTTTACGACAGATGTAAACTCTTCTGCTTTTGGTGAGACCTTGGTGCGCAAGGGTGTGAAGAGCCTGATTTATTATACGATTGGTACAGGTATCGGTGCTGGGGCTATTCAAAATGGTGAGTTTATCGGTGGTCTCGGCCATACCGAAGCAGGCCATACTTACGTTGCACTCCACCCTTACGATGTAAAAAATGAATTCAACGGCGTTTGTCCTTTCCACAATGGCTGTTTGGAAGGTCTGGCAGCTGGTCCTTCCTTGGAAGGTCGTACAGGCATCCGCGGTGAGTTGATTGAGCTCAACTCTGATGTCTGGGATGTACAGGCTTACTATATTGCTCAGGCCGCAGTGCAGGCAACACTTTTGTATCGTCCGCAAGTCATCGTTTTCGGTGGTGGTGTGATGGCGCAGGAGCACATGCTTAACCGTGTCCGTGAGAAATTTACAGGCCTCATGAATGACTATCTGCCAACGCCAGATGTCAAGGACTATATCGTGACACCTGCTGTTGCGGAAAATGGTTCTGCGACACTCGGAAACTTTGCTTTAGCCAAAAAAGTAGCTGAAAAATAAGTCTGACATAAGAGAGAAGCTTGGCTCTGCCAGGCTTTTCTGTGGCTCTTCATTGGCGTTTATTGAGAAATTTGATAAGATAGGGCTAGAAGAATTGAGAAGGAGACTATTATGGCACAACCATTATTTTTAAACTCCGTCATGCAGGAAAAAATCTGGGGTGGGAATCGTTTAGAGACCGAATTCGGTTATGAAATTCTCAGCCAGACGACCGGTGAATTTTGGGCCATTTCGGCTCATCCCAACGGCGTTTCCGTCGTAGCCAATGGCGATTACAAGGGTACTCCCTTGGACAAGTTATATGCTGAGCGTCGTGATTTATTTGGCGACAGCGACAGTCCAGTTTTTCCGCTTTTGACCAAAATTCTGGATGCCAATGATTGGTTGTCTGTTCAGGTTCATCCGGACGATAGCTATGCCTTAGAGCATGAGGGCGAATTGGGAAAGACTGAGTGCTGGTATGTGATTGCGGCGGATGAGGGAGCTGAGATTATCTACGGTCACGAGGCCAAGAGCCGTCAAGAATTGGCCCAGATGATTGAGGACAAGGAGTGGGAAAAATTGTTGACCCATGTGCCGGTCAAGGCAGGTGACTTTTTCTATGTGCCAAGCGGAACCATGCACGCTATCGGCAAGGGAATTATGATTTTGGAAACCCAGCAGTCCAGCGACACGACCTATCGGGTCTATGATTTTGACCGCAAGGATGATGTTGGCAACCTCCGTGATCTCCATATCCAGCAGTCTATTGATGTCCTGACCATTGGTGAGCCAGCAAACAGCCACCCCGATACTGTTGAAGCTGGGGCGCTGAGGGCCACAACTTATGTCAGCAATGAATTTTTCACGGTTTACAAGTGGGAAATCGAGGGTGCGGTCATTTTCAAAAAACAAGCTCCCTACTATCTAGTCAGCGTCCTTGATGGTGTAGGCCAATTGCAGGTTGATGGTCAAGTCTACGAGATTGAAAAAGGAAGCCACTTTATTTTGCCAAGCAATGTGCTGGAATGGGAATTTTCAGGGCAATTGGAAATGATAGTTAGTCATCCATAGAATCTGGAAGGCAGTCCTGCTAAGGGGCTGTTTTCTTTGTGAAAAGCGTGTTTGAGAGTTGTTCCAACCTTGAAAAAAACCAAATCTTGTGCTAGAATATATTATTGAACTATGTCATCTGGCCTGGAATTTTTAGGTTCTTGTCAAATGGTTGTCAGCTATTGATGGATGTAGCTTACCCAAAGACGGAAGGGTATCCTTGTGACAGGTCAGACAAGCAAAATCAAGTTAAGTAGGAAGTACAGAATGGTTAGAAATATGCTCCGCTCCATTATTGAAAATGATAAGGGTGAGCAAAGAAAATTAGAAAAAATGGCGGACAAGGTTTTCTCTTATGCAGATGCCATGGAAGCCTTGACGGATGAGCAGTTGCAGGCCAAGACGCAGGAGTTTAGGGACCGCCTTGCCAAAGGTGAAACCTTGGATGAACTCCTATATGAAGCCTTTGCCGTTGTTCGTGAGGGTGCGCGTCGTGTCCTGGGTCTCTATCCTTATAAGGTTCAGGTCATGGGTGGTATCGTTCTCCACAATGGTGACGTTCCAGAGATGCGTACTGGTGAAGGGAAGACCTTGACGGCGACCATGCCGGTTTACCTCAACGCCCTGACAGGTGAAGGGGTACATGTAGTAACGGTCAATGAGTACCTTTCTACTCGTGATGCGACTGAGATGGGTGAACTTTATTCATGGTTGGGTCTGTCGGTTGGGATCAACTTGGCAGCCAAATCACCTTTTGAAAAGCGTGAAGCCTATAACTGCGATATCACTTACTCCACCAACTCGGAGATTGGTTTTGACTACCTTCGTGATAACATGGTGGTGCGTGCAGAAGATATGGTACAGCGCCCGCTCAACTATGCCTTGGTCGATGAAGTTGACTCAATCCTGATCGACGAGGCCCGTACACCTTTGATCGTTTCAGGTCCTCAAGGCTCAGAAACAAACCAGCTCTATTTCTTGGCGGATAAGTTGGTCAAATCTTTGGATCGCGACGACTATATCATCGATGTACCGTCTAAAACCATTGGTTTGGCGGATTCAGGGATTGACAAGGCTGAGAAATTCTTCAAGCTGGACAACCTCTATGATATTGAGAACGTGGCTATTACCCACTTCTTGGACAATGCCCTCCGTGCCAACTATATCATGACCTACGATGTTGACTATCTGGTCAATGAAGAGCAGGAAGTCATGATCATCGATCCATTTACAGGTCGTACCATGGAAGGACGTCGCTATTCTGACGGTCTGCACCAGGCTATTGAAGCCAAAGAAGGTGTACCTGTCCAGAATGAATCCAAGACGTCTGCCTCTATCACCTATCAGAACCTCTTCCGTATGTATAAGAAATTGTCTGGTATGACGGGTACTGGTAAGACAGAAGAGGAAGAATTCCGAGAAATTTACAATATCCGCATCATTCCTATTCCAACCAACCGTCCAATTCAACGTATCGACCATGAAGACTTACTCTATCCAAACTTGGAATACAAGTTTAATGCTGTAGTGCGTGATGTCAAAGAACGTTACCAAAAAGGTCAACCAGTTCTTGTCGGTACTGTTGCGGTTGAGACCTCTGACTTGATTTCTCAAAAATTGGTGGCTGCAGGGGTTCCGCACGAGGTTCTTAATGCTAAGAACCACTACCGTGAAGCTCAAATTATCATGAACGCTGGTCAGCGTGGTGCTGTTACTATTGCCACCAACATGGCCGGTCGTGGTACGGATATCAAGTTGGGTCCTGGTGTGCGTGAACTTGGCGGTCTTTGCGTTATCGGTACGGAGCGCCATGAGAGCCGCCGTATCGATAATCAGCTCCGCGGACGTTCCGGTCGTCAAGGGGATCCAGGTGAATCACAATTCTACCTATCCTTGGAAGATGATTTGATGAAACGCTTTGGCTCAGAGCGAATCAAGGCCTTCATGGAGCGGATGAACTTGTCTGAAGAAGAGTCTGTCATCAAGTCTGGCATGTTGACCCGTCAGGTTGAGGCGGCGCAGAAGCGTGTCGAAGGAAACAACTACGATTCTCGTAAACAGGTCCTTCAGTATGATGATGTTATGCGTGAACAGCGCGAGATTATCTACAGCCAACGCCATGATGTGATTACTGCTGAACGCGATTTGGGTCCGGAAATTCGCTCTATGATTCAGCGGACAATTGAGCGCCTGATTGACGCCCATAAGAGCTTCAGTCGTGAAGAGGCCTTGGATTCAATTCTCAAATTTGCTCATGCCAATTTGGTTGACGAGGAGAGTTTGCGCCTATCTGATTTGGAAGACCTCAGCTATGGGGAAATTGCAGATGAATTGTACGACAGAGCCATTGCGGTTTATGATTTACAGATTGCCAAATTAAAAGATGAGGACCGTATTCGCGAGTTCCAAAAAGTCTTGATTTTGCGTGTAGTGGATAATAAATGGACAGATCATATCGATGCTCTGGATCAATTGCGAAATGCAGTTAGTCTGCGTGGTTATGCTCAGAACAATCCGATTGTCGAGTACCAGTCAGAAGCCTTTACCATGTTCAATGACATGATTGGTTCGATTGAGTTTGATGTGACGCGTTTGATGATGAAGGCTCAGATTCACGACAATATTGAACGTGAACGTGCAGCCCATGAGGCGCATACAACAGCAGTTAAGAATATCATCCCACCGACTCGTGCAGTTCCGAAAGAGGCCTTTGAGGGTGTCGATCGCAATGCACCATGTCCATGTGCTTCAGGGAAGAAATTTAAAAACTGTCACGGAAGACAGTAACAGCTTTTCGAATAGATAAAGAATAAACAGAACAGGAGCGTGGTGGGGCAGGAATGAGTAGCCTCCCCGCTCTATTTTTTAGGTGAAAATGATTATTGGTCACGGTATAGATTTACAGGAAATCGCAGCGATTGCAGCGGCAATGGAGGGCAAGCCCCGTTTTGTAGAAAAGGTGCTGACTGAATCAGAGAGAGAATGGTTTTCGAGCCTGTCTGGGCGCAGACAAGTTGAATTTTTGGCTGGTCGTTGGGCGGCAAAAGAAGCCTTTGTCAAGGCCATGGGAACGGGGATTGGAAAAATCGGTTTTCAGGATTTGGAGATTTTGCCGGATGAGAAGGGGCGTCCAGTGGTCACAAAATCGCCTGTAGCCTGTAAAGTTTGGCTGAGTATCAGTCATTCAGGGAATTTTGTCCAGGCCAGTGTCATTTTGGAGGAAGAGGATGAAAGCTAGCATACATCGGCCCACAGTAGCTAAGGTGAAGGTGGGCAATATTGGTCACAACTTTGATAGGCTGACAGAGAATCTGCCAGCTCGAACGAAGAAGTTTGCGGTTGTTAAGGCCGGTGCCTATGGCCATGGGGCTGTGGAAGTGGCGCGTGAATTGTCATCCAAGGCAGATGGCTTCTGTGTTTCCAATATGGACGAGGCCTTGGAGCTCCGCCAGGCCGGTCTGGAACATCCAATTTTGATTCTTGGTGTGGTCCCAATCGACTGCATTCCTCTGGCCCGCCAGACAAATATTAGTCTGACAGTGTCTAGTCTGGATTGGTGGCACTTGGTGCAGGAGGCAGGATTGGAACTGGACGGCCTGTCTGTCCATATCAAGGTGGATACAGGTATGGGGCGTCTGGGTTTTCGGAATGTTGAGGAAATCACTGAACTGATTGAAGAATTGGCAGCTGCTGATGTAGATTTTGAGGGTATCTTTACTCATTTTGCGGCTGCAGACCAGGCGGACGATTGCTATTATCAGGAACAGTTGCAAAATTTCCGGAGCATTCTGGACCAATTGACAAGCCTGCCGGATTTGATTCATGCTAGTAATTCTGCGGCCAGTATCTGGCATCCAGATGCTGTTTTCAATATGATTCGCCTGGGGGATGCTCTCTATGGCCTCAACCCAAGCGGTCGGGAGTTAGAACTGCCCTATGCTCTTCTGCCGGCCCTGAGCTTGGAGTCCCAATTGGTACAGACGAAGCTCTTGGACGCGGGCCAAAAGATAGGTTATGGTATGACCTACGAGAGCCAGGGGGACGAGTATATCGGGACGGTGCCAATTGGCTATGCAGATGGCCTGTTGCGGGCTATGCAGGGATTCTCAGTTCTTGTTGATGGGGAGCCTTGTCCGATTGTTGGTCGTGTCTCCATGGATCAGATTACCATTCGTCTACCAAAACCTTATCCCCTGGGGACCAAGGTAACCTTGATTGGTCAGGATGGGGACCGAGAAATCACCGTCCAAGACTGGGCAGATTATGTGGGGACTATCAATTATGAGGTGGTTTGTCTGCTGTCTTCACGCATTTATCGACAATATATAGAATAGTTAGATGGGCTGGGAATATTCTCAGCTCTTTTTGCTTGTTGTAAAATTTGGGAAAGAATGACCGATTTTTCGGTTTCTACTTGACAAGTGAAGCATTATACAATATAATAACAAGTGGATATAACCAGTTTAATAGGAGGAATAGCATGCCAACCTATATTAAAGCAAAATCAATTATTCTTGCTGAACAAGAGATAGAAAACGCTTACTTAGAAATTACAGAAAACGGTCAGTTCGGTCAAATCTTGACAGAAGAGCCGACGGGCGGTCAAATCATTGACCATTCAGCTTATCACCTTGCACCGGGATTGGTCGATACGCATATTCACGGCTACGCTTCTCACGATGTCATGGACAATGACTTTGAGGGGATTAAGACTATTTCAGAAGGTCTGTTAGCTTGCGGTGTGACCTCTTGGCTTCCAACAACCCTGACAGATTCCACAGAAAATCTGGATGCAGTATGTGAAACCATTGGGAAACATGCTGGTGAGGAGACCGGTGCGAAAATTCAAGGAATCTTCCTCGAAGGACCATTTTTCACTGAAAAATACAAGGGTGCCCAAAATCCAAAATACATGAGTGACCCTTCGATAGAGAAATTGGACAAGTGGCACAGCCTTTCCAATGGCTTGGTCAATAAGATTGCCATTGCTCCAGAGCGCGAGGGCGTTAAGGAATTTATCGAATTTGCCAATAGCAAGCAAATCCATACAGCGCTAGCGCATTCGGATGCGACTTTTGCACAAGCGCAGGCAGCGGTTGATTCAGGTGCCAATATCTTTGTCCATGTCTACAACGGTATGAGCGGTCTTCACCATCGTGAACCGGGTATGGTGGGCGCTGCGCTTAGTCTCAAAGATGTCTACGCAGAAATGATCTGTGACGGCCATCATGTCCACCCTGCAGCAGCTGAAATTGTTGTCAAAGCCAGAGGAGCGCAGGAAACGGTCTTGATTACGGACTGTATGCGGGCTGGTGGTATGGGCGAGGGCGAGTCTCGTCTGGGTGAATTTGAAGTCGTGGTCAAAGACGGCACAGCTCGCCTCAAAGACAGCGGTAGCTTGGCTGGTTCTATCTTGGAGCTTATCCAAGCGGTGCAAAATGTGGTCGAGTGGGACTTGGTCAGCCTGCCTGATGCCTTGAGAATGGCCTCTCTTGCACCAGCACGGTCTGTTAACATTGACCATGTCTGCGGTCAAATCGCTCCAGGTCGCGCAGCAGATTTCATTGTCGTGGATGATCAAGGTCAGCTCAAAGCGACCTATCTGGACGGTGTGAAGCGCTTCGGCTAAATTTCGTCATTTCGTTTATCTTTTATTGCTTTGTTATTAACTTGTTAGGCACTAGGCTAGCCTACTTAACTTTGTTTATCTCATTTTCCTAAGGAGGATTCTAATGACAAAACTACAACTTTCGCAAGCTAAGTTTGATCACATGACACGTTTGTCAAACAGTGATCAAGTCATTGCGGCTCTTGCTATTGACCAACGCGGTGCTTTGAAACGCCTTTTGGCGGCAGCTGCTGGTGGTGGTGAATTCGGCGACGATATTTTGATTGATTTCAAAAAAGTGATTTCAAGTGACCTGACACCTTATGCCAGCTCTATCCTTTTGGATGCAGAATATGGTGTACCTGCGTCAGAATTGCGCCATGCGGACTGTGGCTTTATCGCTGCCTATGAAAAAACAGGTTATGATGCCTCAACTCCGGGTCGTTTGCCAGATTTATTGCCAAACTGGTCAGCAAAACGGATCAAGGAATTGGGCGCAGATGCCGTGAAAATCTTGCTCTACTATGATGTGGATGACAAGCCAGAAATCAACGACATCAAACATGCTTGGGTTGAACGCATCGGTAGCGAGTGTTTGGCAGAAGATATTCCTTACTTCGTGGAAATCTTGACTTACGATGCCAGCGATATGGACGTGACTTCTCGCGAATATGCTGCCCTCAAACCACACAAGGTCAATGGCGCTATGCGTGAATTCAGCAAGGCGCGCTATAACGCTGACGTTCTCAAGGTGGAAGTACCTGTCAACATGAACTTTGTGGAAGGCTACACAACAGAAGAGCCAGTCTACACTGCAGAAGAAGCAAAAGCCTACTTCAAAGAGCAGTCTGAAAGCACGCATTTGCCATATATCTACCTCAGTGCGGGTGTATCTGCAAAACTCTTCCAAGAAACGCTTGTTTTTGCCAAAGAGGCAGGTTCAGACTTCAACGGTGTTCTCTGCGGACGTGCAACTTGGAAAGATGCTGTGGCAATCTTTGCCAAAGAAGGTGAAGAGGCTGCTAAGGCATGGTTGGCAGACCAAGGTCGTCGTAACGTGGAAGAACTCAATGGAGTTCTAGCTACAACAGCCCGTCCTTGGACAGAAAAAGTAGAAGTGAAATAATCGTGAATTACTAAGAGCCTGGGTTCAATCCTAGGCTCGCTTTCTTTAGTTCGTGTTAACATCTTAGCGCAGGGGTGATTGGCTTTCACAGTTTGGGGAACTGTGAAAGGTGGGAAATTGGGATTGTGAAACAATCCTCAGCACTTCGCGTTTAATGCTCCAAACCTATCCTAACGAATGATACGAACTCCGTTCGTTCAATTTCCAACCTCCAAAGGTTTCATAAACCTTTCTGATGCGAACAATGTTCGCCTTATCTCCAGCCTCCAACAGTCACTACTCCGACTGTTGGAGCTGTGCGGGGTGGGCTAAAACGGTCTGGGGATAGACCGTTTTAAATCAATAACAAGAAATAAAGACTTGTTGACGAACTATTCTTAGCTTTGTCGAGTTGAGCTCACTCCCTTTTTAAGTGGTTGAAAGCTCTAAAAATCTCGATAGGATCACTAAGTTAGGCTTAACAATAAATCTGTTTTTTTGCTATAATCAAGGTATAGAATCCGTTTTCAAGAGGTGTCATCATGGAACTAAAAGAAGTCATGCAATTGTTGGAAGAGATGAAGTTGGGGGTTTTTGCGAGCTTGGATCAAGATGGAAATCCGCATGCCCGTCACATTCATATCACAGCGGCCACTGAGGATGGGATTTTCTTCATGACCAGTCCCGAAACTCATTTTTATAAGCAATTAATGGGGAATCCGCGTATCGCTTTGACAGCCATGTCAGAAGATGGTTATCTGCTTCAGGTCGTGCGGATTGAAGGCTTGGTTCGTCCGGTGGAAAATGATTATTTGAAGACCATTTTTGCGGACAATCCTTATTACCAGCATATTTACAAGGATGAGGATAGCAATGACATGCAGGTCTTTCAATTGTATGAGGGGAAAGGCTTTTACCATAGTTTAACCCAGGGACATAAGTATGTCTTTTCAATTGGTAAGGGTGCATCTGGCACCATTCGGACCTTGTAAACTAGCCAAGAGGTGTAGATTTCTTCAAATTGTGGTAGAATAACAATTATATTATCTAAACAATGGGGGAAGACTTGTGAGAGAGGATATTAAACTCAACGAGAGAGCCGAGGTGCTGTCTGAGCAGCTAATTGCTGTTTTGGAAACCATTTATGATCCAGAAATTGAATTGGATATCTACAATCTTGGTTTGGTCTATGAAATCACTGTGGATGAGGCTGGTCTATGCAAGGTCATCATGACCTTCACGGATGCAGGTTGCTCCTGTGCAGATACCATGCCGGATGAATTGATTGCGGCTCTAAAAACCATTGACGGAATCGAAGATGCCCAGGTGGAAATCGTATGGTCGCCGGCCTGGAAAATGACCCGTATCAGCCGTTTGGGACGCATTACACTGGGGATTAGCCCAAGATAAAGGAAAAAAGTTGAAGATGGAGTGTCTTCAACTTTTCTTTGTACGACGGGCACGTCGTACATCTGAGGTGGAAGTCCTCTGTGGGGAGTCGCTACCGGTGAACCCGCTAGCGACTCCCAAGCCTGACTATCGTGAGGTAGTGGATTAAAACGGTCTGAGGAGAGACCGTTTTAAGTCTGACGCTAGAAACCAAGACCATCAGAGGAAGGGATAGCGACATCGTGGCACTACGAACAGAAACGTGATACAAAGGCGTATATAGCGGATAAGGTGGCAAAGAACACCAAAGTCCAAAAAGGTAGTCGTAGGCCTATCCGACGGTGGTTGCCGAAAGGAACCACAAAAACGACCCCGAAAGAAGTCGCTTTTATCGAAAATTGGATCAATAACTATCCCAAAAAATGTTTGGGCTACAAGTCACCGAGAGAATTTCTTATAGGTGGCTAACTCGGAATTGAAATTTGCCGTCCTTAAGATGAAAAATAAATAAACAAAAAAATTGTACGAACCATTATGAGACGATATAATTGTATGTATAATTAGCGATTATTGGAGAAAATATGAAAAACATTTTTAATGAAAAGCGAGAACGATTTGCTTTCCGTAAATTATCCATTGGACTTGTTTCTGCAACCCTAGCAAGTCTATTTTTTGTGACTTCTATTGCTACTGCCCCTTCAGTCAGTGCGCAGTCTATCAATTACACCTATGTGACCGAAGAAGAGTTGACTGATGCGGAAAAAGAATTGATTATTCGCGACTTGCCAGGTTTGGTACAAGAAACGGATTCTACCTACTATTTGGTTTATCGTCCTGTAGTGTCTACAGGTTCTGATTCAAAAATCTTACCTGAAACAGGTGTATTGGAAAATAGTGCGATGGTTGTTGCAGGTCTATCTCTCCTGATTATTGCTGTAAAATTAGGCAAAAAAGGGAAGAAAGAATTTGCGGGAGTAATCATTCTTGCCGCAACGGGTGCAAGTTTCTTGGCACCGACAGGTTCAGCATTAACTAGCCATATTCTGGCTCAATTCAACCATGCGGTGGAACGTTCTGCAGGTCAGGCTTTGCCAGCGCCAGCTGAGATTGAAGGCTATGTTTATGTGGGCTATTTTAAAGATAGCAAGGCGGTAGAAGAGCTTCCGGCAGAGGAGGAGATACCAGCTGATAATGGGAACCAAGAAATCGTAACCGAAGTTCCAAATACTGCTCCAAGTCATGAGCTACCAGCAGCTGATATTACTGAGAAGACTATCACAAAGTTGGAAATCGTAGCCTTTGAGACTCAAACGGTTGAAAATCCAGCCTTGGCCGAGGGGACAGAAAAAATTGTTCAAGAAGGTCAAAATGGCGAGCGGACCATTACCATCAAGCAAACACTTGTAGACGGTCAGGTTCTGAAGGAAGAAGAAATTTCATCCGAAATTACCAAAACTGCTACTCCAAAAATTATTGAAATTGGGACAAAGAAGACTGAAGAGTCTATCGTAACTGGTCTTCCAGATACAGCACCAACGCACGAAAATCCAGCCTTGGAAGTTACAGAGAAAGTTGCTTCGCATACAGAATCGATTGCCTTTGAAACTGAGGAAGTCTATGATGATACTCTTCCAGATGGGACTAGATTGACTGTGCAGTCTGGACAAGCAGGTCAAAAGATAATTGAAATCAAGCAAACATATATCGGTGATGTCTTGGTGAAGTCTGAGGTTGTGTCCGAAGCGATTAGCCAAGCTCCTGTTAATCAAATCGTAAAAATTGGTACAAAACCAATTACTGCTCTTCCAGATACAGCTCCGACGCATGAACTACCAGAAGTTGCCTTGACAGAAGATACGACGACCAACACCGAGTCCATTCCTTTTGAAAGTCAAATTATCTATGATGCTACTCTGGCGGAGGGGACTCGAAATGTAGATCAAGTTGGTAAAGCTGGAGTTCAAACGACTGTTATCAAGAATTACTACGCTGATGGTGTTGTGATTAAATCTGAGCAGGTTTCAAGCTCTGTAACTAGTGCACCAGTGACTGAAATTGTACGTGTTGGTACAAAGAAAGCTGACATAGTGACAACTGAGACTGAAACATCAATAAAAGTAATTCCATTTGAGGTTAGCTACCAAGACGATGCGACTTTGCCAGTAGGTGAAGAAAAAATCATTACTGCAGGTCAAAACGGCCAAGAAACGATCACAACAACTTACACCCTTATTAACGGTGTTCGCCAAGCAAATCCTACAGTGACTGAAAATGTAACGACTCAGCCTGTGACTCAAGTAGTTGCACGTGGTACGAAAGCTGTTACTCCAACTCCAGTTGAACGCACAGAGACTGTTACAGAGACGGTAGAAATTCCATTTGAAACCAAGACAACAGAAACAGCGGATTTTTATACAGATGAGGAGCAAGTAGTAGTTGAGGGGAAAAATGGAGATAAGGAAGTTACCACTACTTATCAGACAATCAACGGAGTCCGTCAACCAAAACCAACAGTGACTGAGAAAGTCCTTAAAGAACCAACAACGAAAGAGGTTCTCAAAGGAACAAAACCAATAGAGGGCACGGAAACCGAAACTAATCAAGTTGAAATTACCTTTGAAACAGAGTATGTTGACGACCCTACACTGTTAGAAGGTAAGACCAAAGTTGTAACGACGGGTGTAAATGGCTCTAAGACAGTTACAACAACTTACCAGACTATCAAGGGCGTTCGTCAGGAAAAACCTACTGTAACAGAAGAGATTACCAAACAACCTGTTAAGCAAGTCATTGCGCGTGGTACAAAGGTTGAAAAAGTACCACAAGTGATTATCACAGACTTGGTGGAAAATGATGATGCCAAGTCAGCGACAATTAGCTACAAGTTGACAGACGAAACCGCTAACTTCCAACGAGCTGTTGCTCTCCTCTATGATAATACAGGTGTCTTGGTACAGGAACAGGCAATTACGGATCCAAATGGCCAGTTGACACTTGAAAATCTTGATTTCTACACAGATTACACTGTTAAGACTAAGATTTTCTACACAATGGCAGACCAGGAACAAAGCTCGGAACAAGAAGCTATTCTTGAAAGCATACGCAAATTTGATTTAGTCTATAAAAAGATTGAAGTCAAAGATATAGATGCAGTGACTGTTTACCGTCGTAAGAATGGTAGCTACATCGGTCAAGAATTCTTGGAAGAACTGCCAGCATCCACAGATGAATTGTTTATCAAGGTGACTTCAGATCGCTTCAAGGAGGTATACCTACCTGTGTCAAGTATTGAAGAAACTACCTTGAATGGCAAGGCAGTCTTCAAACTAGTTTCATCCTTTGATGAATTGGTACAGGACAAGGATGCCCAATACGTTGCCAACCGTGAATTCTACATTCCTAAGATGGTGACTGATGCAAATACCTACACATCCTTCAAAGCCTTGATTGATGCTATGAAGGCAAATCCAAGCGGTACCTTTAAACTAGGAGCGCATTTGGACGCGAGTGAAGTCCCTGTTGGAGATATTCCATCTTATGTGACTGGATTTAGCGGTACTTTGGATGGAGTAAATGACGGCTATGCCTTCTCTATCAGCAACTTGAAAGTCCCATTGTTCTTTAACTTCAACGGTAAAGTTCAAAACTTGGACATCAAGAATGCAAGCCTGAATACAAGCTCTAAGAACCCACTTGCTACAATTGCGATTAATGCCAACAATGCAACTATCACGAACGTAGCAGTAGAAGCGTCACTTAAAGGACCGCAAAACGTATCTGGTTTAGTTCAATCTGCAACAAATACTACTATTAAAGACGTATCCTTCAAGGGTAGCATCGAAGTAACCGGAACCGCTGCAAGTCTAACTGGTGGTATCTTGGGTAACGGTACGATGGCAAGTGTTGGAAATGCCAAGGTTGATGCAACGATTACTATTCCAGGTAATGCTAATCAGTTTGCAGGTGGTATCGTCGGTAGAACTATGCTCGTTTATGACGTACCAGGAAGTGTCTATAATTCGTATGCAACAGGTTCAATCGTGACAAATGGTACAGAGGCAACCATTGGTGGAATTGCTGGTTCCAACCAAGTGACTGGCGATCTTGCTCCACACGTAGGTAATTTGACAAATGTTGTTAGCACCATGAACGGTCCTACAAGTCTAGTTGGTTTAGTTGTCAATCCAACTGGTAAGATTAAGGGCGGTTTCACAACAACAACTGATAGTTTGACCAATGTTACTGTTATCTCTGATGAAGATGCACAAGCCAAAGTAGAAGCAATGGGAATTCAAGCGACAATTGATGATTCTGTTTCGCTTAATCTCAATCAATATTCAGTAGATTATCTAACCGTGGATAAGGCTCAGGCTGACCATGAAATCGCCTACTACAACATGGAAAAAATCCTTCCATTCTACAACAAGGAACTTCTTGTCTACTATGGAAATAGGATTGCGACAGACGATAAGCTCAACAAGGTCCGTTTGCTGGATGTTGTACCAATGAAGGATAAGGATGTTGTTGCTGATGTCTACGCTGAGAAGGCCAATATCAATAAGATTATGCTTCACTATGCAGATGGCACGGTGGATTATAAGACTGTTTCTTATCTAGAAGACTTCAAGAACAATCACGTTGTTGAATACACTATCTCAGGTACAGACTTGATTTACACGCCAGAGTCCTTCTTGAATGATAGAAGCGCCCTTGTTACCGACTTGGTAAGCAATCTGTCTGCTGTTACTCTTGATACTGAAGCTATGAAGAAAGTAATCGGCTATCCAACAACATTGGATGCCAATACTCAAACAGGAACTATTAAAGATTTCTATTTTGCAGACAGCTATGAAAAAGTTATCGCAAACCTAGAAAGCAATGTTCGTAAATTGTTAGTTGCCAGTCTTAATGGCCAAGGCCAGGCTTCAGAGACCTATATCAAGGAAAAAATTCTTAATAATAAAGAAGCCTTTCTTCTAGGTTTGACTTACTTGAATCGCTGGTATGACATCAACTACGGAACTGTGAATACCAAAGAATTAACCATTTTCGAACCTGACTTCTTCGGAAATGATGCAGCATCTGCCCTTGATATGATTCTTGCAATCGGAAATGGTGGCTACGATGTTCTTCGTGCCCATAACAACGTGACGACCTACGTGTCTGCAATGGCCAAACAAAACGCGAAGGCATCTGTCTTTGACCTGGTCGAGTCTTATCGTCAACTTTTCATGCCAAACTTGACAGATAATGAATGGTTTAAACAAACCACAAAAGCCTATATCGTTGAAAGTAAATCACAGGTAGCAGAAGCAGCAGCCAAGCAAGATGCGGCAGAAAAACACAGCAAGTATGCTCTGGCAGTCTATGACCGCATCACCAATCCAAACTGGGCTTACCGTCAAATGCTCCTGCCACTCTTGACCCTGCCGCAAGAAGACATCTTTATCATAAGCAATCTCAATACAATGGCAATTGGTTCGTATGAACATTATGTTGAAGACTATTCAACAACTGAAAACCGTGATAAGGTACGTCAAATGGTTGATTTGGCAGCCCAACGCCAACGTGACAATGCGGACTTCTGGTATAAGATTCTCGATGAGACAAACCGTGACAAACTCTTTGGTAGTCTTCTTAACAATGAAGGCTATATGATGTTCGGTCCTGATGGTAAGAAGGCCTACCGTAATCTGACTGCAGAAGTGGATGCTATTCAAGATTTCTATGGTCCAATCAACAAGTGGTACCGTGAGCATTCATCTATTAAAACTGCATATGCAGACGGTAAAGAAACCTACTATATCACCTACGATATGCTCGGTGATTATGGAACCACTTTGTATAGTCATGAAATGGTCCACAACCAGGACGGCTCTACCTATCTCCATGGTTATGGTCGCCGTATCGGTCAAGGAATGGAAGTATATGCAGATGGATTGCTACAAAACGTTTCCTCTCTTGATAAGATGATCCTTGGTTTCAATGCCTTCTTCACGGATGATGTAGCCAACCGTGTCCATGTGGCTGATCCAGTGGAAAGATTTAGCAATGAAGCGGATTTCAATGAGTACTTCCATAATCAATTTGATGCCCTTTACTTGTTGGATTACTTGGAAGGTATGGCTATTCTTGGAAAATCTGACGATCTGAAGAAAGATTGGCTTCGTAAGATTGACAACTACTACGTTCAAACAAACGGTGTTAATACGCATGCTGGAAATAATGCACGTGAGCTGACCGATGCAGAAGTAGCTTCCTTGAAGACTTTCGAGGACTTGATTGATAACAGTATCATTGATTACCGTCAATATTTCGGCCCTTCTGGTGGTGCCAAGACCTTAACCAAAGAATGGTCACGTAATGGATACCACAGTGTGCCAATGTTTGCAGCCAACTATTCTGCGCTTTCAAACCCTTATGGTTCACCTGGCGATATCATGTTCCGTCGTATGGCCTTTGAATTGATTGCAGCTAAGGGCTATACAGAAGGCTTTATCCCTTATGCATCTGGTCAATTGTCTGATTATGCTATGAGCCAAGGCTCAACTATCTACGATACTTGGAACAAGAAAGATACAGGTCTGATTACTGATACGCACGTCTTGAACCAAGTCTTTAAGGGTCAATACGCAACATGGGAAGAATTCAAGAAAGCCATGTTTGCGGAGCGTGTTGAAAAAGCAGAAGCAGGAAAACTCAAGCCATTTACCATGCAGTATGAATTAGGTGTTGCTAACTCTACAAAAGAAGTGACAGTAACGACCTATGCCCAACTCCAAGCTTTGATGGAAGAAGCAATGGAAGCTGATACAAATGGACGAATTTTCTATTCAACCAATAATGTCAACCTCAGTCGTGTTCATGCCCTCAAAGTAAAAGTTTATCAAGCCTTGATGAACTCTACAAATGACTTCAGGACGTCGATTTTTAACCCATAAGCATAAACAAGTTGGACTTGTGCCAACTTGTTTTTTAGTACGACGGGCATGTCGTACATCTGAGGTGAAAGTCCTCTGCGGGCACCCGCTACCGGTGAACCCAATAGCGACTCTCAAGCCTGACTATCGTAACCGTCCCATAACAAGGTATCTATTCAATCATTTCTTGCCTAGACTATCATCTCAAACGACATGCGTTAAAAGTTAGTTGAACCGCCGTGTGCCGAACGGCACGCACGGTGGTGTGAGAGGGACTAGTCTTAGTCCCTACTCTATTGATTTTTTAGCAAAATTCACACCAAAATCACACCATTACTTTTTGAGGTTTCGATAAAGGTATGACTCCCTTAGAATTTAGGGAAACATACCTTTTTAAAGTACAAACATTTTTAACTATTCATTTTATCTGGGGATAGACACAAGCGTTCTCTCTTTTTTGATATATATGACCTGTACACGTTCATCACAAGTTCAACTGCTAGATGTACTCTGTTAGAAGCTTGGCATTGAGCACAGAATCATTCGACCTCAGAATCCGAAACATAATGGCAATGCTGAACACAGACATCGAGATGACAAACGCCGCTTCTATCAGCATGTAACCTTCTATTCCTATGATGATTCTATCAAGCAGATTCAGTGCTTTCTTTACTGCTCCAATCGACTCCCCCATTCAGACTTTAGTCTAGATATCTTTTATCGCGATCAGCAAATTTCTACTAGTAATATAGCTGAATATTTAGATTGCTTGAAAATGGCATTTTAAGCCTCACTTCATTGACAATGGTGCCGTGGTAATTAGTAACATTTCTTGATTCGATTACCATTTTGTTTGGTGAAGAGCAGTCACTATATTAAATAAATAAGTGTGCAACCTTTTTTTAACAACAAGTTGGATGTTATATGAAAAAATTAGGTAAATTCGAGTGTGTATTGGAGTATTCTCCTTGCTTTTTAAGGAGGAATAGGATATAATTACAGCATTTGAAACAGTAGCTTAATTCATTGTTTCATAGAAAATTTGGAGGGCATTTCATAATGAAACGCAAGAAATCATTCGACTGGTATGGAGCGAAACAACGTTTCTCAATTCGTACTTATCATTTCGGTGCGGCGAGTGTTTTGCTAGGTTTGACATTGGCCACTGGCGCTCAAGCTGTACAAGCAGAAGAGCTTGCTGCTGACACTACTGTCACTAGCAGCATTCAAAGCCCAGCGACAACCGACACGACACCAGCCATTTCAACGGAAACTGCTACGCCAACTGAGCGTACAGCAACGATCAATTATTTGGTCAATTATGTCTTGGAAGACGGCACACTTGTCAACGCTGTTGTGAAAACAGCTACCGTTACGACGACAGAAGCAGTTGCATCAACTAGCGTCGATGTAGCAGTCGAAGTACCTGCCGGCTATGAGTTGGCGCAAGGTCAAGCGACAACAGTGACCCAAGTTGTTACTGAAGGCGCTGAAAATCTTGTTACTGTTCAATTGGTTAAACAAGCTGAAGTAGCAGCTCCAACAACTGAAGTTGCAACAGAAGCACCTGCAACGACAACTGAAGCTGCAACTGAAACACCAGCTGAGGCTACAGAAGTATCAGCACCTGTGACTGCTGAAGAAGCGAAAGTTGTCCTTGAGCAAAACATCTCAGAAGCGGTGGTTTTGTCAGACGAAGCTAACCGGCTCTACGCAGCAGCACCAGAAGGCAATGAGTCTTTGAAAGCAGCTGCAGACGCAACGAAATTGGCTGCAACTGAAGCTACTACAGTCTTGAAAGACTCAGTAGCAACTCTTGTACAAGTAAACGCTCAAATCGACGCAGTTCGCACAAACGTTGAAGCTCTTGCCTTGGAATTGCGGAAACGCGATGAAGATGGTGTGATAACAGCGAATTTGTCAATCACAAATACAACTGAAATCGGTAAAGGTGATGGAACCTTCAATCCAGGGGGTGTTGCTCTTATAGAACCAACTCCAGGTATGTCAGACCCTAATGGAGCTAAGGCAAAGTCAGCAAGTAGAGGGACTATGGTTGCAACGACGACCGAGGGGTACTTGACCTTTAAATATTATAGTTTCGCATGGTACGATGGAACTGTAGGTGTAGAAAGGGGATATGGTTTTTCTTCCACCAATGGTGCCTATATCCGTGTATCCATTGCACAGGATCTTTCTGGCACACTGCTAGTAGAACTGTTGGATAAGACGAACAATGTATTAGAATCAAAGAGTATAAAAGCAGGTGATACTGTAGAATTTACCACTTTTAAAGATTCTGCAGGTGGAAAACCAATTGTTGTTGATTTTGATTCAGCTTCTGCTTCTACAGATGCCGAAGGTACTTTGAAAGTCCTTTATGATGAAAACACACTTGAACCTAATGTTCTAGTTCCAAAAGTTATTGGTAACACAACAACCTATAAGACAGAAGATGGTACAATATTAGGAACTTATACAATTGCTACTATTCCAGGTTTAGAAAATGATCCTTCAGGTGTTCGAACTTTCCCTGGATATGAGCTCGTAAGAACTGAAACTACTGCTACGGATGTAAGCCCAGAATCAGCAATTCCTTTTGTTTCTCGTGTTCGGCAAGGTTATCCAACTAATGCCTCTCAGGTAGGTAAATATATTGCATATAAAACTATTATTACCCCTATTCCGGGAACGCATAGTTATACAGAATCAATCTGGATAGCAGATCCAAACTACACTGGTACTCACGATTTCCGTTCAATTTCTACTGATGGCTTTATTAAAGTGTTTGAATCCTCTGTGCTTTCAAATGGTGTAACAAATACAAATTATATGTTACCTGCATCCTTATTGGATACTTACACTGTTACTAAATTGACAACAGATCCAAATAACTCCCAACTACAAATCGAGTCTGCTCCCATAACTGATCCCGCTGAATTAGATTTGAGTAAATTACAAGGTAAACGAAAAATTGATGGTAAGGACGCAAGTAATGAGTGGTTCAAGATAGATCTTAAAGAAAATCCAGACTTCGTTTACCTCGCACGTTTCCAAATTGGTGTATCGACTACTGGACAATACAATAAGCTTGAATTACACTTTGGACGTGACTTCGACCCAAAAAATCCAACAAATCCAGGTACAACAATTGACCCTGTTACAGGTAAAGAGGTATCAGGTCTTGATTTAACCGGTCAAACTCTTCCATATACGTTTTCGTATGCTGGTGTAAATATGACAGAAACAACTCATGTTTATAAACCAGTTCCACAAGAAGCCATCATCCGTTACCAAGTTGAAGGTGAGGCAGGATACCTTGAAGAGTCAGCTACTTTGACTGGTAACCCAGGTACAGATATCAATTATTCAACGACAGATACTATTAACAAGTATAAGAAATTGGGTTATGAGCTTGTATCTGATAACTTCACAACAGAAGCTGGTCAAGACTACGACTATGATTCAGATAAATTGCAAGAATTCCTTGTTGTTATCAAGCCACGTATCGAAGAAGTTCCAAAGACAGCTGTTCCAGGAGAGCCTGTAGATCCAACAGATCCAAACTCACCAGTATGGCCTGCAACTGTAGAAAACTTGAAAACAACTCAAGAAGTAACTCGTACAGTTGAGTACAAGTACGAAGATGGAACTCCAGTTCGTGTAGATGCTGCAGGCAACATCTTGCCAAAAGACTCTACAGAAGGTACGCCACTTGTTAAGACTGAAACAGTAACCTTCACTCGTCCAGCTCAAGTAAACCTTGTAACTGGTGAGATTACTTACGGTGACTGGGTAGCAGATACAACAGATACACTTAAAGGAAATGTTCTTCCAGAAGTTTCAGGCTATACAGCAAGTCGTACAACTCTTGAAGGTGCTGATGCGCCAATGACAGAAACAGTCAAGGATAAGACTGTAACTGCAACTGACGCAGACATCAACGAAGTAGTTTACTACAAAGAAAATCCTAAGTATGGCGATGTTGTTGTGAACTATGTAAACACAGACGGTAAAGTGATTGCCTCTCCTGTTGTTGATACAAACGATGCCCTTGTAGGTACAGACTACTCTACTGCTGACCGTGTACCAGAGAAAATCGTTGAAGATGCTACTGGTGATGTTTACTACTACAAAGAAATCAAACCAGAAGATGCAACTAAAGAAACTGGCACAGTCGTAGAAGGTACAACAGAAGTTACTTATGTTTACGAAAAAGCTGGTAATGTTGTTGTTAACTATGTGACGGAAGACGGTACGCCTATTAAGACACCTGTAAACGATGAAACAAACGCTAAACCAGGAACTGAGTACAACACAACTGATAACAAACCAACTGAGATTACTGGTGAAGATGGTTCACGTTATGTCTTGATTCCATCTAAGACAATTGGTTCTGAAACAGGTACTGTTGAAGGTGGTAAGACAACTGAAATCACTTATGTGTATAAGAAAGTTGCCAACTGGATTCCACAAATTCCAGGTGTTCCAGAAGGACAAGAACCAAAAGTTCCATATCCATTCGACCCAACGAACCCAGATAAGCCAATCGATCCAACATCACCTTACCCAGATGGTGAAGTTCCGTCAATTCCACATGTACCAGGTTTCACACCAGTTGATCCTAAGACAAATGAGCCATTGAAACCAGTTGATCCAAACGATCCTGGTAAGGGCTATGTGCCACCAACTCCAGACGAGTCAGGTAAGGATACACCAATCCCTTACGTACAAAACGGTAATGTTGTTGTTAACTATGTGACGGAAGATGGTACGCCTATTAAGACACCTGTTAACGATGAAACAAACGCTCCAGCAGGTAAGTCATATGACACAACAGATAACAAACCAACTGAGATTATTGGCGAAGATGGTTCACGTTATGTCTTGATTCCATCTAAGACAATTGGTTCTGAAACAGGTACTGTTGAAGGTGGTAAGACAACTGAAATCACTTATGTGTACAAGAAAGTCGCTAACTGGATCCCTGAAATTCCTGCTACACCAGAGAATCCAACTCCAGTTAACCCAGTGATCCCTTATCCATTCGACCCAACGAACCCAGATAAGCCAATCGATCCAACATCACCTTACCCAGATGGTGAAGTTCCGTCAATTCCACATGTACCAGGTTTCACACCAGTAGATCCTAAGGACAACACTCCATTGACACCGGTAGATCCAGAAGATCCATCTAAGGGTTATGTACCACCAACTCCAGACGAGTCAGGTAAGGATACACCAATCCCTTACGTACAAAACGGTAATGTTGTTGTTAACTATGTGACGGAAGATGGTACGCCTATTAAGACACCTGTTAACGATGAAACAAACGCTCCAGCAGGTAAGTCATATGACACAACAGATAACAAACCAACTGAGATTATTGGCGAAGATGGTTCACGTTATGTCTTGATTCCATCTAAGACAATTGGTTCTGAAACAGGTACTGTTGAAGGTGGTAAGACAACTGAAATCACTTATGTGTACAAGAAAGTCGCTAACTGGATCCCTGAAATTCCTGCTACACCAGAGAATCCAACTCCAGTTAACCCAGTGATCCCTTATCCATTCGACCCAACGAACCCAGATAAGCCAATCGATCCAACATCACCTTACCCAG
>NZ_JBRKNW010000005.1:0-119533 GCF_053010325.1 Streptococcus sp. P25B114
ATAGCGAAGATTTTGTGGTATACTAGTCATGAGAAGATTTCCTTTTTGATGAGTAGGTGGTACTCTTATCATATCAGGGAATCTTCTTTTTGACTTCTAGAAGTCTCACATCTATTGTAACGCTACATTAAGACGAGCGAAAATACTCAAAAACCTTTGACTTTTTTGTCAAAATCGTGTATACGATGTACGGAGGTATCCTTTTATGAATATTGTGAAAACGCGTAAGGTGGGTAATTCACCGGCAGTAACCATTCCTAAAGAACTAGGTATTCGTGAGGGCAAAGAATTCCTTGTCTACAAAGGAGTTGACGATGTGATTGTTCTTGCGCCCAAAATCCCTAATCCCTTTGACAATATGGAACCCTTCATCATGGAAAATGACTTTGAGGGGGAGGTGTTACTCGATAATGAAGGTTGAGTATATTCCTCAAAAGCAGGATATTATCTGGATTGATTTTGACACTTCTATTGGTAAGGAAATTCAGAATCGCCGTCCTGTTTTAGTTATCTCCAGTCAAAAATACAGCCGAGCAACAGGTTTCGTCGCTGTCTGTCCTATTACACACGGTGCAAAAACTTTAGAGAGCCGTGGGCTATCTGTGCCGATTGACTCAGAAAAAGTCGACAGATTCGTCAATCCTATGCAACTCTATACTTTTGATTTCATATCTAGGAATGCCAGCAAAATCACACAGTTAGATACTTGGACTTTCCAGAAAGTCGTTCAGCTTTACAATTATATTTTTGAATAGAGTCGAAAGGCTCTATTTTGCTTGCTCTTTTCCTAATTATTCTCCAAATAAAACTCAAACCGTTCGCCAACGTACTGGCTGTTAACAAATTCAAAGGCCTGGCCGTCATCCAGGTAGGAAACCTGTCTCAGAGCCAAAATTGGCTGATTTTTGCTGATGTCTAGGTAGTTAGCCACCTTCTCATTGGCCAGCCGTGCAAAAATGGTCTGCTTGCTGGTGCCGATTTTATAGCCATTGTCCGTCAAGGTCTTGAAGAAATGGTTGGTCACTTCCTCCTTGGGAACGCTTTTAATCAGACGCTCCGGAATGCTGGCAACTTCATAAACGACAGGGACATTATCAGCATAGCGAACCCGTTCCATCCGGACGACATATTCCCCCTTGGTCAAGGCTAGCTGTTCAACTTCTTTCTCATTTGGTTTGGTTCGAGTATAAGACAAGAGCTTGCTACTCGGCTTTTTGCCCTGCAAGAGAACCAACTCTGTAAAGGAGGTCGTGCCGCGCATCTTTTCTTGAACCCGAGTGCTGGCCACATAGGTGCCGGAACCGACCTTACGCTGGAGCACTCCTTCTTCGACCAGGAGGGTGATGCCTTGGCGCAGGGTCATGCGGGAAACGCCGAACTCATCGGACAGGTCACGCTCGCTGGGCAGGCGCTGGCCAATCTTCCAAACACCCTGGTCAATCTGCTCCTTAATCTTATCGTGAATGGTAATATATGCTGCTTTCATTTGTCAAACCTCTCTCCGTCTAGTCTACCAAAATTAGACCAATTTTACAAAGGTCAGCTGTTTTTTATGAGTAAAAATAAGGCAGGCAAACAATGACTGGTAATCTGCTTTAATAAAATGAGTAAAATCTAGAAAAAAACGAACATGGGATTTCAAAAAAATCGCCATAGTTTGGAAAACTGATAATTGGCAAATATAGTTTGGAAAATGTTCGTATTTATGGTAAAATAGCTATCAGTATTTGAATGATTTTCAAATGGAAAGGGAAAAACATGACAAAACAAGATGTCCAAAAAATTATCGTTCTGGATTATGGTAGCCAGTACAACCAGCTGATTTCACGTCGCATCCGTGAATTCGGTGTCTTTTCAGAACTGAAAAACCACAAAATTACTGCTGAGGAGGTCCGCCAAATCAATCCGATTGGTATCGTTCTTTCTGGTGGGCCAAACTCAGTTTACGCGGAAAATGCCTTTGACATTGACTCAGAAATTTTTGAACTGGGGATTCCAATTTTGGGGATTTGCTACGGTATGCAGCTAATTACCCATAAATTGGGCGGTAAGGTGGTGCCTGCTAGCGAGGCTGGTAACCGTGAATATGGTCAGTCAACACTTGAACTCAAGGCTGAGTCTGCTCTTTTTGCTGACACTCCTTCTGAGCAATTGGTTCTTATGAGCCACGGTGACGCTGTGACGGAAATTCCAGCTGACTTCCACTTGGTCGGTCTGTCTGCGGATTGCCCTTATGCTGCCATTGAAAATATCGAACGTCGCATCTATGGTATCCAGTTCCACCCAGAAGTTCGTCATTCCGTATACGGTAATGACATCTTGAAGAATTTTGCCTTTGGTATCTGTGGTGCGCGTGGCGACTGGACCATGGAAAACTTCATCGAGACTGAAATCGAGAAAATCCGTGCAACTGTTGGCGACAAGAAGGTTCTTCTGGGTCTGTCTGGCGGTGTGGACTCGTCTGTTGTCGGTGTCCTTCTGCAACGTGCGATCGGTGACCAGTTGACTTGTATCTTCGTCGACCACGGCTTGCTCCGTAAAAATGAAGGTGACCAGGTAATGGAGATGTTGGGTGGCAAATTCGGTCTCAATATCATTCGCGTAGACGCTTCTAAACGTTTCCTAGATTTACTTGCTGGCGTATCTGACCCTGAGAAGAAACGTAAAATCATCGGTAATGAATTTGTTTACGTATTTGACGACGAGGCAAGCAAGTTGACAGATGTAAAATTCCTGGCTCAAGGAACGCTTTACACCGATATTATCGAGTCTGGGACGGATACGGCTGAGACAATCAAGTCTCACCACAATGTGGGCGGACTTCCAGAGGATATGCAATTTGAGTTAATTGAGCCGCTCAATACCCTCTTCAAGGATGAAGTACGTGCGCTAGGTACGGCACTCGGTATGCCTGATGAGGTTGTGTGGCGTCAGCCATTCCCAGGTCCTGGACTGGCTATCCGTATCATGGGTGAAATCACCGAGGAAAAACTCTACACTGTCCGTGAGTCAGACGCTATCCTCCGTGAGGAAATTGCCAAGGCTGGCCTGGACCGTGATGTGTGGCAGTATTTCACGGTCAATACTGGAGTTCGTTCGGTAGGTGTCATGGGAGACGGTCGTACTTATGACTATACCATTGCTATCCGTGCTATCACTTCTGTTGATGGAATGACTGCTGATTTCGCAAAACTCCCATGGGAAGTCCTTCAGAAAATCTCTGTCCGCATCGTCAACGAAGTCGACCACGTCAACCGCATCGTCTACGACATTACAAGCAAACCACCAGCAACAGTTGAGTGGGAATAATGGAGAGGCTTGATTTACCTTCAAAATAGCGATTCTACAGCAGTTTAGCAGGAACAAACTAGTCTAAAAAGGGTGAATCTTCGTTTGATTCCCCCCTAAATCCCCCCGAAAAAAGAATTAGCTAGAAATTTTTTCTGGCTAATTCTTTTTATATACTATTGATTTGTTTCAAATCCGTCATCAAATTCTTCACTGTGATAAGAACGTTCGTCTCCATCGTTTTCAAATGTTTTTGAAAATAATTCATCAGTATTTGCTGAAGTAAATAGATTGTTAAAATTCGTATACCTATTTGATTGCAAGGCATTCCAGTCATCCCCTAGAGGTATTTTTTTAGGTAACTCTTTCGCCTCCCCTTTAAATACTATTTTTTTCTTTGAAGAATCTTCAGGGGATATAGTAATATCTTCGATTTCTGCATAATGTGTAATTTTTTTAATAGGCGTTTTTTGGTATACAGCAATATACTTCAAAAATGGAATCCTATCCTCGTTAATCCTAACTGAATACCATGAATTTTCGCCAATAAATACTTTTTCGAAGCCACTCTTTCTTGCTCTAACAATTATTGTATTTTGATATTCTATTTCCGACTTAATTTTTTCAATTTCATCAATTTCCTTCTCTATACCTTTTTTCTCGTCTTCTGATAAGCTCAATATATCTTTAATAAATAGTGAACTTGATTTTCTAATAACGGGTATACCTGTTTCTTTAAGAAACTCTACCTTAAGTTCTGGTAATAACTCTAATTCTGAGGTTCCGTTACTAGTACACCAATCTGTCTTTTTATCATCAGAAACAATTACTACATTACTAAATTTTTTCTCTTTTACAAATTCTATAATATCAAGCCAAAGCATCGCATCACCAAAAGATGCATTAAATTCAAGTGTAGCAAATTTACGCATTTTTTTCTTTTGTTTATCTTTAAATCCGGGTGGAATATCTTTTTGATATCTTTCAGGAATTACTTTTCCAAAATAATCAAGTTTTTCCTGAGTATACTCTTTCCCAAGTACACCTTCTTTTAGGAAAATTGAATTAATTCGTTGAAGGCGCTCTTCAATACCTTCAATATATTTTTGGGAATTGAAATCCGCTTTGTCGGGTTCGATTTGACTCAGTGATTCAACTAATACCTCGTTTAATCCATCTAATTGTGACTTTACTTTGTTAAAAATTTCGTCTAAGAAAGAATCTATTTTTTTATTAGCTCCATTTTCTCCTTTAAAATTAATATTTCCATTTAAAGCATTAATGTCAATACCCTGTTTGTTTATGATTTTTTTCTTCAAAAAATCTTGGAACGCTTTAGTATCTGTGTCAAAGACAGAATCCAAATCCTCTATTCCTTCAAATATGCTGTTAATTGCATCTAGTGTGTTTTTTGTACCAGATATGTGACTCCTAATGTTATCAATGCTTTCAAGATAAACAATAAATGGTAAATATGTTTTGTCAATAACATTTTCTAACGCATTAAAAAATTTTTCTGAATTATGTACCGATTGAATTGCATACGATATATAGTTTGAGTCAAATACATATAAGGTCTGTTCATCTTCATTAAAATCAAGATTATACAATGATGCAAAATAATTATTCATATTAATAATTCTTTCTATAACTTAAATTTTCGATATTTAGATAATAACTTACAGTTATTAATAATGTCAATAGAATTAAGTAAAATAAATCCATAAGAAAACAACCAAGAAATTTCTCGGTTGTCAACATTATTTATTTAATGTTACTGTTTCACCACTGTCCCCTGCTAAATCAGGTATTGTTACAGAATCTCCTGAAACTGAATATTTCAGCTCAGTACCATTGTTATCACTGATAATCTGTTTGTCTGTATCAATAGTTACTTTCTCGGAATAGAGGTACTTCACATTATTGCCTCTCTCTGAAAGGAGATTGATATTAAGTATGTTTTCATCACCACTTACTTTTAGTTCATAATGCAATGTCAATTCTTCGTCTTCAAATCCCATTTCAGAACCATCAATACCGCCTTTTTCGTATGAATATGTTCCTGATAACTGACTATCATTGGCATTCGATTGATTACCACAAGCACAAAGGACAATTGTCAGCGTTAGAGTGAGCAGGGTCAATATTAGTTTCTTTATGTTCATCAGTTTGCTCTTTTCTTTAATTGTTTGAAATTTGATTTTCTAGCTCTGAATCACTTGGAGCTGTAGATGGGTAAGTTTCAAATACTAGCTTGGGTACAATGTAGATATTCGCAAGGCTAGATAATACTATTTGTTCTGAAATAATCTCTTCTCCCATTACTTGGTCTCTAGTAATATCCCATAAAGAATTTCCGTAATCGGTTGATAGTAAGTAGTATTTAGAATCTAACTCACTATTTTGCAATTTTTTAGCATAATCAGTTTGACGATTCGCAAGAGCTGATGGAAGAATTTCAAGTTGAATAGACTCCCCAGCTGGTAAATCACTAGCAAGAGCAATTTGAGCGATTTTTACCCTCTCAGAACGTCCTGACAAAGTTGTGTAGCCATATAGAGTGAAATATGTCCCGTACAAGTTGTTATTGTTTGAATTGGTTGTTGTTCCAATCAGTGTTTCATCATAGTTGTTAGTAACAGTAACTTTCAATCTTCTAGTTGCTTCATCATAACCGTCAATCGTGACATTTAGCTTTGTCAATTCAGAAGGAAGGTAATCATTAGTAACATTTAGACTAGCCTGTCCATTGAAGATGTTGGTTTGATTCTCATTCCATGCTTTTTGACTACGTTCTTCAATCTCATTATGGTAGTTTGAGCCATCAGTCTCAGCTACTTCTTCATAAAACTCCTTCAACCACTTATTTCTTTGTTCCTCGGAGATTGAATCCTTTGACGAAGAGGAGGTTTCAACAATTTTTTCAGAGGATTTTGTGGTACTTTCATTACTCTGACAAGCAAATAATAGTACTGTAGATGCCAATAGTGTAAAGCTCGCTAAAAATTTCTTTTTGTTCATAGTGTGTCTCCTTATTTATAACCAACCGTTTTTCTTCGCAATATCATCATAGAACTCAGAACGGTCATTCCTTCGTTTTAATTCTTCTGCCACTTTATTTTGAGCTTCGGTATTATCTCTAATGTTACGTTGCTCTTGCGCGTGTTGTTCTGCACGTTGTCTAGCCAGCCGAGCTTCTGATTCTCTCGTCTCTTTTATAACAGCTTTCGATGCCTGCTCAACTCTTCTAGTCGATACTTCTATATCCCAAAGATTCAAAGCTTTTCCGATAGTCTTCGCTTGCCCATATTCTAATTTCTGTATGAGGAAATTTATGACTTCATCATTAGTCCAATACTGATTGGGAATGGGAATGGTATTCATAATATTCATCATTTCATTTTGATAGTTCAGTAGTTGAGCTTCAGTGGATTTCAAGGTATTTTTCAGATTATCTACAACTAATTGTTGTTTTCTACGCTTTCCAGGGACGAGAGCATTTTTCTTTCGATTCTCTGGAATAACAACATTTTCATAGTAGATTTTATTTTTTTGAACCTGTCTGATACTATATAAAACCCAGACTATCAAAAGCCCAACCACAATCGGAACAGGAATTGAGGGTGGATAATAGATAAAGTCTTCAACCGCTTTTATTGGGATATAGAAGAATGTATCCTCAAACTCAAAATCTTGGAAAAGTATAAAAGTTCGAATAATTGTTTCTATAATGACACCAATTATGGCAATCCCTGCTATAGATAATAGTGCAACTATAAGAAATATGAAAAACACCATAAGGGACGGTAGGTGAACCAGATTAAAAATAGTAAATCCTCTTGTGCGAATATCCCATTTAAAGTCCTCAAGAAATACTTTTTCATCTGAAATAGCATTTAGGGTAACCTCGGCTTGAAAAATTTCTCTTTCAAGTTCTTTTATTCTATTTTGTGTTGAGGGAATTAGATTATTTTTTAGGGTTAAAAATCTCTTGAGAGCGAATAAAACTTCCATTTTTTACCTCTAATATGTTTATTATCTAAAATTATACTCAATAAATTGAATATAGTCAATATGTTGGTAATGTTACCATATTGTTTATATAAGAGAATTTAAGAGCGAGTAATAACATGATTTCATATAAACCCTTCTATGAGACTTTGAATAAAAGAGGAATTTCAGAATATTATTTAATCAAGGTTGAAAAAATTTCCGCACATACGTTACATCGAATGAAATTAGGTGAACCAATAACAACAAAAACAATTGATAAATTATGTGAAATCCTTGAATGTAATGTTGAAGACGTAATCAAACATGAACTAGATGAATACTAAAAGCCAAGCACAATCGCTTGGCTTTTAGTATATTCGGTTTTCTAAGAAATTTTTTAATCTCATATCAATAATTTTGGCATATTCAAGGCAATCCTCCTTGGACTGCTGAAGTTTCTTTTTAATATCTAGATACAATTTATCACTATTATCTGTAATTGCGAGTGCTTCTTCAACCTTAAGTAATAATTGAATAATGGACTTTTCAAAATCATTCGAATATTTGCTATAATCAATTGCTTTTCCTAAATATTCATCTATTAAATCATACATATCTTTGTAATACATTGACTCAAGGTCCTGCTTTTCGAGTTCGTTCTCAAAATCTTTCCATTTTTCCAAAATACTTTTAAAGGAGTATTTCTTAATATTCAGGGAATCTAGGACATTTTCAATAGTCATTATTTCTAACTCAGAACTGCTACGATTCAAATTTTCAATGATAAGCATAGTAATTGTAACTTTCTGAATACATTTCCTTAGTTCCAAATAATAGTCTTCGAAATCATCACTCAATTTATTTAAAGTATAGTTTATATTTTCGTCTAAACCTTGATATTCTTCAATAATATTTTGCAACTGTAACTTTGTTCCTTCCCACTTCTTCTCTAACTTTCTATATTCTTCAGGAATAAGAGTAGAAATTTTCTGTGGCGATTTGCTTAAACGACTTCGTTGAATTGCTTCTAGTGTTGCCTTTAGTTCGTAGTGACCATTAAAATTCTTGTGGTTATCAGTTGAGCATTTTCTGACCAAACGTATTAAAGATTCGAGCTTATAATCATCATTCTTCTCAATGTTAATCTGTACAGATTTTGTAAGGTATTGATTATTTATTAAAAACTCAATTTCTTGTTTATTAAGAAATATCTCTTCATTAACAAATTGTATAAGCGTAACTAACGATTCAGTAGCGAGTAGCTGTGTCTCCATTTTTTTATCATAATAATTTTCAGAGATGTAAAGGATAAAATCAGCAATTAACTTATGCATTTGCTCCTTATTCTTTTTATTTAGTCGTACCTTGCTTGTAATCTCTTCTACAATCCAATGAGTATAGTTTATTGCAAGTGGCTCCTTAGCAAATACTTTTGCTAGTTTGTTGCTTAATTCTACAAACATTGATTGAGCAATCAATTCTTCAACTTCTTCTTGAAAAATTCTAAATAATATATCGTGGTCAGTCCTGTACTGGCCATTTAACTTATCAAATTCTTCAATCTGTTCAGAAAAAATATTATTTTTGTATTCTACAAAATCATATGTTCCCTTTAAAAACGTTGCTACAGAAGCTATTTCAAGCTCTTTTTCATTGAAAAAAATTTTCATAACATTGCTCCTTTCGGATTTTATCTTAAAACTCTGAAATCTACTAATTAGCATGTGAGCCTATTTATATAACTTGAATATTATATAATTTCACAAATTCGGATTCGTATCATTATCTGTTTTTTACACACAAGTTTATAGCAGATATAATGAATGTAGATTAACGTTAATTGATTTTTTAACTCTTTGTAGAATATTTTAACACATAAGTATCCTACAAAAAAGACCATTAAAATGAGAGGAAAATTAAGAATGAAAACAAAAAAACTAAGTCCTTCGGTTTTAGCTAACGCTGTAACTGATGTTAGTAAACCATTTTATTTATTGTCTACCGACTATACTTTGAAATTTAAGTACGATGATAATGGTAGGACGGATAAAATAACGGGATACAAATACTGGTTTATGCAAGATAATTCAGTGCCGTTTCAAGTTGCACTTCCAGCAGAATTGAATAAGAATTTAAAAATATTTATTGGATATAAATTTCAGAATTTAGAAGCTTATGATTTCAATGGTACGATTTATTTCAGAGCTGAATCAATTCAGTTATTTGAATAAAAAAAGAAAGGTAAACTGAAAAATGAAGATAACTTTGTCATCGACTGTCGCTGAGCATACACTACAAAATGAAGCAACTGACTTTGACATTGCTCTCATCACTTATAGTGAAATGTCAAAAAAAGACTTCAAGTTAAAATGTTCAAGTAGTCTAGAAGAAATGATAATCGGTCATGAAGAACGAGAAAAAGCACCGGTGTATTTAGTACTAAAAAATAAATATACTGGTGAATATTGTGATACTTCTTCTATTTTACGACTACAAGAAAAGCTGTACAATGAGCAACTTGAAAATACTAAAGCTGATTTAAAAAGAACAGAGTCAGTATTAACTTCTAGAAATGCAGAGTTAAATCGATTGCTTAGTGACAAAGAAAAAGTTGAGAAAGATATTTCAAACGCTATTAGAGAACGTGCAAGTGTCAATCAAGAAATACGTGTTCTTGAACGTGATAAGCGCAAAGCAGAAAGAGAATTTAACGACTGGAAAGATGATAACCCGATTTTTCGATTTTTATACTGGCTTTCTCAGTTAATATATGACTAATTCTTTATAATAACTCTAGAAACCGATAAAAATTTATTGCTTGTACTTAAGTGAAACACTCAATCTATCATTGCTCGATTTGTTGTTTTGCTGATAATTTCTTTTAAGAACTGTGATTGAATGTAGTCTGTTGAAGCTTGCAAGACAGATGAATGAAATCACAGTTCTTAAGAAAATCAGCATCAACAAGAGCAAAGACTAGCTATTGAGCAGTACCGCTTAACAAGTAATCAATTTTTCTATCGTTCTAGTTTATACAAGAATTAGCATGCAGTATTGAGAAATATGACGAAAAATTTATCATGTTTCCTCAAAAATTCTATTTCAATTGTGCATTTCGTAAGAACATTTATTGAAGATTTGCACTGACGAAACATAGCGATTAAATTATCCAAATTTTTATTTTGTCATTGTCAAGAGTAATATCTGCTCTAGAAAGAGATGCTGTCTGGGCTTGTTATAGACAGCATGAATTACATTGTCATTGTCAAAATTTGAAAGGAATAAAATGAAGAAAAAGAGAAAAATGTCAGAAAAGGTACCTTCAATTCGACATACTGCTTATATGTTCTGTTCAACAGTAGAAAGTGTTTCAATTAAAAATTTGCAAGAAATAATCAAATTATTTCAAGAAACACTGAATCCATTTGAAATTGCAGGTATTATTCACGATAAAGATACTGATTCAGAACCACATTTTCATATCATCATTAGATTTAAAAATGCAATTTGGTTAAATTCAATTATCAACAAGCTTTCGCAAAATGGATTTGAGGTTCGAGCGAACTTTTTCGAAGCTTGGAAAGGTAAAGTAAACAATGCTTATTCTTACTTAATCCATCGTACGGAGGATGCAAGTGAAAAATATCAATATTCAGTAGATGAAGTTATCGCAAATTTTGACTATGCTGAAAGAATCGAGAGTATTGAATCAAAAATCCACTCTAACTCTAGAAAAGAAAAAACATTCAATGTTGTCCGAAATCTCATAAATAAAATAATCGCTGGAGATATAACATTCGACGAAGCAATTAAAGAGGTTGATGGATATACACTTGTGAAATACGATAGAGAATTTTCAAAAGCTAAGAAAAGACGAACAGAAATTGATTTTGAAAATTGGAAAGAAAATGCACTAAAAAATGGGTTTAAGCGAGAAATAGTTTGGCTTTATGGACCATCAGGAACTGGAAAATCAAGATTATGTAAACACTTTGCAAAGTCGCTTGGAAAACCATTTTATACTACAGGCTCCTCTCGTGACCCTTTTCAAAACGTTGGTTCACAAGAAACAATTATAATTGAGGAAATCCGTCCAGGTCGGGGAGGTAATTTTAATTACGCTGACTTCTTACTTATCATTGACCCATTTAATGCTGATGCTACTGCTTCCAGCCGTTTCTTTGATAAACCAATTATTGCAACAACAATAATAATAAACACTCCATTTTCGCCTTTTCAATTTTACGAATCAATTAGCAAACAAGTTGGCTTTGATAAGAAAATTGATACTGTGATTCAGCTCATTAGACGGATTACACTACTTCAAGAAGTAACTGATAAATCTATTATTACATACAAATTCGATAACGAAAAAAATAAATATGTGGAATATGAGCGAATAGACAATCCTTACTACGAGTCCGATAAAGATAAAATTGAATTTAATTCAGATGTTTATAACAAATATAAAGAAATGACTCTCAAAATTTCACAGAAGGAGGAAGATGATGACAGACAGAATGATTGAAAAATCCCATTTGATAAAGATGGGGTTTACAAAATACCAAGCCACAGGCATTATCAAACAAGTTAAGCTGAACCTTGTCAATCAAGGTTATTATTTGTATAATAACAAGAGACTTGGTATTGTTCCAGCTTCTGCTGTCGAATCTTTTATTGGAGTAACAATTTCAGAGGAGACAGAAGAGAATGGCAAACAAAACCCAACAAAAGACTAAGTACCCAGGTGTTTACAAGGACCTAAAGTCAGGTAAATTTTTTTATCAGATTGAATTAGGTACAGACAAAGCAACAGGAGAGAGGATAAGGAGAAAGAAATCAAAAGATAGATTCGGGAATATTTTTACATCAGCACTTCAAGCGCATAAAGAAGTTACTAGGATAAAAAGAGAGTACCATAAAGCAGATGGCTATTCTTTTTATCATATGAAGTATCGAGAATTTATGGACACAGTATATATCCCTTATTACCGTTCATATGTCGAGACCTCAACGTTTAATACTAGATATCCAGCTTTACAACTTATTATTGAAAAATTTGGTGATTTAAAACTACGTGAAATTAGCGTGACTGATGTTGATAATTTTAAGATTTGGCTACTGACAGATGAAAACAATGGAGGCTCAGGTTACAGTCAATCATATGCTTCCCTAGTTTTTGGTATGTTTCGTAAAACACTTGATAAAGCTGTCGAGAGAAATTTTCTTGAATACAATATTTCAAAAAAAGTAAAGGCAATTCCGAAAGGAAAGCAAATTGTCCCTTATTGGACAAGGACGGAATTCGAGTTAGTCTTGCAACAAATATGCCTAGATGATGTATATGAACATTTATGTTTTGTAATGCTATATCTATATTATACGACTGGTATTCGAGTTAATGAAGGAACTGCCTTGTATTGGAGTGACATTGCATTTGGGCAACAACAATTACGCATCCACCACATGCTTGAGGTTCAATCAAGAAAAAAATACATTAGAAAAGAATATACAAAAACAGATGATGGCAAAAGAATCATTGAATTAGATGATACAACTGTCAGTATATTAAGGCAATGGCGAGAAATACAAACTCAAATAGGACTTGGTAAAGAAAATGACTTTATATTTACTTATGATGGCTATCCTATGATAAAATCAACCATAAACCGAATATTAAATAGATATGCAGAGCTTGCAGGTGTTCGTAGGATTCAACCTAAAGGTCTAAGACATAGTCATGCAAGCTATGTTTTAAATGAGTTAAAAGCTTCTATTCTTGCGCTTTCAAAGAGATTAGGACATTCAAGCCCTGAGATAACTTTGCGTCACTATGCTCACTTGTACAGTGGTGCTGATAAAGAGATAGCCCAGTTACTCACTAATGCAATTAACATACAAACTGCACATCAAACTAGAGTAAAATTTAATGGAAATCAACATATGAAAAAATCATTCCCCCCTAAAAATCCCCCCCTTGAAGTGTATACTACTTCTAATCCCTTGTCCCACAAGGGATAGGAGGATACCTGTTTCAATTGAGTGGGAATAGAATAAGTTACTCAAAAAACCGCATGAAATAAAGTGTTTCATCGGTTTTCTTTTATCGTTAGCACCAGTTTAGCACCAAAATATAAAAACTACCAAAATTAATGGTAGTTCATCCTACTTAAAAGCAAATATATTCTTTCTCTCTTTCTCCTACCCTATTTTGGTGCCTTATCTGACAGGTTCAACAGCCGGCACGGCAAGCGGATTCCCTTCGTCTTTCTAGGCAGTCTGCTAATCTGCTTTGGACTGGTCCTTCTACCCTATGCGACCAGCCACAAACTTTTCTGGCTCTTCAATCTTGGCTTGGAACTTGTCTTATTTGCCATGTCCATTTCTCGGGCTCCTGCTATTGCCCTCGTGCCCGATTTGACACTCAAGCCTTTGCGTAGCAAGGCTAATGCCATCATCAATCTTATGGGTGCTGTCGGTGCAATTCTAACGCTCATTGCCCTAGCCCTGCTGGTCGATAAGTCAGACCAGCCTGACTATACTGACCTCTTCCTGACAGTTGGACTCATTTTGCTAGTCAGCTTTGCCATTCTCCGCTGGAAAATTGATGAGAAAAAAATGGCCATCCCAGTCCAAAACGAAGAGTAAAAGACTAGAGGAGCGGGCGAGCTCGACAAGGAAGTCAAGATTTCCCTTTTTTTCCTGCTGGTGTCCATCTTCCTGTGGTTCATAGCCTACAACGGCATTACGACTGCTTTTTCACGCTATGCTATCGCTGTCTGGGACATGGATGCTGGCCAGGTGGCACGCTCGCTCATGCTGGCTGCTATTGCAGCAATCATTACCTATATTCCCTCTGGATTTTTAGGGACAAAAATCGGTCGCAGAAAGGCGATTTTATTAGGAATTTGCCTGTTTTCCACGACCTATCTTCTCGGTATCATCCTGGCCACTTTTTCAGCCCTGGTCTATCTGTCTTTTGCTATTATGGGGGTGGGTTGGGCCTTCATCAATGTTAATTCCCTGCCTATGATTGTAGAGATGAGTCATGTTGCGGATGTGGGCAAGTACACTGGCATGTACTACACTGCCTCTATGGCGGCGCAGATTGTGACTCCCTTCTCATGGAGTTGCTGGGATTTGATGCCCTATTTCCCTATGCCCTCCTCTTCTCCATCCTGTCCTTCCTGACCATGATTTTAGTCCGGCACGGGGATTATTCCTAGAAAGGTTGCTATGCTTTATTTACTCGGATTCCTCATTCTCATTGGTTTATTGATTTTTTTGCTCAAACCTCGCATGGGGCGGGTTGACTTTGGTCCTTTCTGGGCTGGGATTATGCTCACAGGGTTTTTTATGATAATAGCGGAGCTGCACCGGAAAATAGTCTGGCAGCGCGTGACCAGCTATCTGGACAGCTACACAGGAGCTTTTATGGTAGAATCCTCCAATCCCCTGGTTGTCGCCTATTTTAAGAAACATCGCCCTAACTATATTCGTGGACAATTGTCTGGTGATTTAAGTTGGCAAAAGGGGCTGATTTACTTTGCTATCAAACACCTGCTGACCAATTGTCTCACACGACCAGACTTTATCGCCTACGAGCATGAATTTCAGAAAAATCCATCACTTAATCTAATTCGCCTGCTCTCTCGCATCCCTCTGGTGGTCTATACAGTAAAGCCCCCTCAAGGATACATTAGCAATAAAAAACGCTTTGACATACAAATCTTTGAAGGCTTTGATGCCAAGGAAATGTAGTCAGAGCATTTCTTTTTAAAAATAAGTTTAACAAGTTTTACTTTTAACTGGATTTGCAGAAAATTTTCTGCTATACTGGTTTTATGAAAAAAATGAAACTTGGACAACTCCTGGATTTACCCACTTTTCACCAATTATACAGCATTCCTATCGAAAGAAAAGCCGAACAGCATGAGAATTATATAATCGTTTTTAGCCAGGGCGAAACGCTTTTTGTAGACAGCCAGAGTGAGAACGGTCAGACTTCCCAAGCCCGCTTTGCCAGTCATTTTACAAGGGAGCAACTCCTGATTGGCCTTGGCGCAGTCCCTCTCGATAGCTTGGATACCTGCCATATCCTTGACATCCAGCCAAATATCAGCCATAGAGGTGCTACGACACCTTATTTGCTGGAAAACTATGGTAGCTTGCCTCATTTTAAAAAAATGGCAGAGCGTTACCGAGTTCATGAACGGTCGATTATCTTTGACCCCTACCGCTATTCTTACACGGTAGATGAGAAAAAAATTGCCAAGGACAGAGGATTTACAATCGTTGACCAGAAGGATTACGAAAAAATCCGTGATTTCAAGCCTTTCTTGCAAACCAATCGTGGCACGATCTATGCCCTTCCCTGTACGTATCATGACATCAAACGCCAGCAAGAAACCAAGATTTATATCATGGGCTGGTATTTTTATAACCAGCAAATCAAAATCTCCTGGAAACCGTCCCATTCACGAAAGGCCCGCTGGCGCTCCTCGATCATCTTTATTGACAAGATTACTGATAAATTCTTCTTTCAAGGAGAACTCTATAAAAAGGGAAGCTTCCCAATATTCTTAGAAAATCTAGCCCTTTCCACTGGAACCTCTCAAAAATTCCCCGCAGTTAAACAGACCTATGACCACTTCTTGGACACAGTAAACCAGCAGAAAATTGGAACCGGTGTACGGAAAAGTAAAAACTGGGCATGAAACCCAGTTTTAGAATATTTACCTGTAGAGCTAAAGGACATTCAAATCTTCAGCTGTTTCTTATGGCTGGTGGACCAGTTGGTTGTCCTTATCATAGATTTCGCCATTTTGGTAGACCCAGTAGAGCGAACCGTCATTCCCTTGTAGCAGATTGTAGGGAATAGACTCTGTCCGAGTATAATTTCCTTCAATGACAATCCAATCCTTGTCGCCTAAGATCATTTTGGCATAGTCAATGGTATCCTGCCCACTCTCTAGTTGGACCCCTCTGTTTAATTCTGAAAGATCTTTTCCTGAAACTTCTGTGGTCTCAGAGCTACTGGTGCTAGTTGAACTACTTGCCCTTGTCGATGAAGAGCTACTAGTCTGCTTGCTGCTAGATGGGGAACTGCTGGTGCTTATCTGCCCTATTCTTGTTTTATTGGTGCAGGCACCTAAGAACACGGCAGATAGAAGTAAGATGGATAAACTGTTTCCAAACTTTCTCATAGCAAGACCTCCTACTCACGATGAATGGTAAATCCTGTCGCTTGCTTGGTGGCCATGATCGTCATATCTGAAATCTGCACATGGGCTGGTTGATTGGCTATAAAAATGGTGCAGTTGGCAATATCTTCTGCCTGAAGTGCATCAATCCCTTGGTAAACTGTTGCTGCTCGCTCCTTGTCTCCATGGAAACGCACCTGGCTGAAGTCCGTCTCCACAATTCCTGGTTGCAATGTTGTCACCTTGATGTTTTTATCAATGGTATCAATGCGGATACCGTCGCTCAAGACCTTGACAGCGGACTTGGTTGCAGCATAAACAGCCGCACCTGCATAGGCATAAATCCCAGCAGTTGAGCCGATATTGATGATGTGACCATTATTGTTTTCTACCATTTGTGGCAAAATCTGGCGTGTCACAGTCAGCAGACCACGAACATTGGTATCAATCATAGTCAACATATCAGCCAAATCATATTCTTGGAACTTATCCAGTCCCAAAGCCAGACCAGCATTGTTGACCAAGACGTCCACCTGTCCAACTTCTTTCATAATCTGCTGGCACTGCTCTATAACTTCTTCTACATTTGTTACATCAAACACAGCCAGAGTCACATTGATGCTATAACTTATTTCCAAGTCCTTTTTAATCGTTTCTAGCTGTTCCTTCCGGCGCCCAGTAATAACTACATTATCACCGTTTTTAGCAAAGGCATATGCAATGGCCTTCCCAATTCCGCTACTTGCACCAGTGATCATACAGGTTCTTGTCATCTTGGCACACCTCCGTTCATATTTCTATTATAACACTTTTTAAGAGGGAGGGTTAAAAAAGATTGATAAAGCGCATCAGATACATGTTAAATTGGACCTGGCGTGAATAGTACATATTGCCCCCGTTGACATAGAGCTTGCCGCCATTGACAAGAGCAAGTGGATGCCAGTAGGTATAAGTTTCTAGACTAGTATTACCCAAACTTGGTGCGACTACTGTTTTGGAATACTCCTCAGCCAAATCCAGGGAGTTCTCACCTCCATTTGTAGCCACATAATCAATATAGGTCTGCCCAAAATTGTAGGCCTGGACTGCCGTCCAAACATCCACCCCACGTTCTCCTGCCAGCTGCAAATTTTGACTGAGATAGATAACGCCTTGGCGGATGCTCTCCTTGCTATCTGTAATGGCATTGATGTAGCCCGTCGCAGACTCGCTAGACTGCATTACGTCGACCTGTTTCCCCTTTGTTTCTGTGTAAATCATGGCTAGCACCAGTTCTTCATTTGCTGCGGTATCATTTTCAGCCAGGACTTCTTGGACCAAGGGCTGGAAAGTCATGACCTGCTCAACCGCATGATAGGTCTGGTACAATTGATAACAAAGAAAAACAAGGACGACAAGAAAAATCGTTCTTGTAATTTTTTTCATTTATTTACTCTTAATATCTTCGATGTTTTTAATCAAAATGGAGTAGGTTCCGTTAGGGTTTTGGATGAACTCCACCGACTCTGCATCCTCATAGACTGAATTCGGTACAATCAGCTCGATGCCATTTGATAGGGACAATTTCTGATTTTCAAATTTTTTGAGCTGACGGCTGGCATCAATCTCATCAAAGGAAACCTTATCTGGGATGACTTCCTTCAGCTGGTCGACAAAATTCAAGCGGGCTGTGAGATTGTTGTCAAAAAGCTGGTCGGCCAATTTCTCAGGCGATAACTCATTATCCTCTTCCAAATGATTATAGATAGCCGACTTGACCCTGGACTGGAATTGGAAATCCCCCTGATGAAAACTATCCGCAATTTTTTGTGCGGTCTGCTCAAGGGCCTTAATGGATTTTTTGGCAGAATGAGCTGGCGTAACTTGCAAAAGATTATCTGAAAAATAGTTGAGAAAGGCTCCGTTGTGCTTGATTCTTTTCTCAATCAGGTGGTATTTGTAGGTCTGCAAGTTGATGATGAGGGCTTCGTCAGGTGCGGAGCCTGGACCAGGCAGATTGTTCTGGGTAATCTTCAACGGGCTGTCGCTTTCCGAGCCAACGTGGGCCAGGTTTTCACGTAGAGAAATCCGCAAAAATCCAAAATGTTCAATTCCATTTTTCTCAAAAGCCACAAAAATCAAGTCGTTGGTCTTAAGGTTTTCAGAAATTGAAAACTCTTCCTTCCAGAGATTGGCAATTTTGACCGAATTATCTATCAGATTACCTGACAGATTTTCTAGGAAGGGATTTTCCGAATCAAATTGGCCAGTTTTGGCTTCGTCTGAAAAGACACGTTCAATTTTTTTGCGTAAATATTCTTCTATTTTAGGACTGACAGTCAAAAGCTGGTCGGCAAGGACCAGCTCTGTATCGTCAGGACTAAATTGATGTATGATTGCTTGTTTTACAAATATATCCATTTTTAATTTTCATAGAGTGGGAAGCGGTCTGTTAAGCTGCGAACATCTTGGCGGACTTGTTCCAACACAGTTTCATTTTCAGCATTTTTCAAGGCTGTAATGATGAAGTTAGCTACCTGGCGACACTCTTCTTCCTTGAAACCACGAGCTGTCACAGCCGCTGTCCCGATACGAATACCAGAGGTCTTAAATGGAGACAAGGTTTCAAATGGAATAGAGTTCTTGTTAAGGGTGATACTTACTTCATCCAGCAAGTTTTGGGCAACTTTTCCGTTTTCAACGACTTTAGTCACATCAACCAAGAAGACATGGTTGTCTGTTCCACCAGAAATAACACGGAAATTCTCGTCAGCTTTGAAGACATCTGCCATTGCCTGACAGTTTTTGATAATCTGGCTTGCGTAGTCTTTGAAGGCTGGGTCCAAGTTTTCCTTGAAGGCAACAGCCTTAGCAGCAATAACGTGCTCCAATGGACCACCCTGCATACCTGGGAAAACTGCAGAATTGATTTTCTTAGCCAATTCTTCGTCGTTGGTCAAAATCAAGCCACCACGAGGGCCACGAAGGGTCTTATGAGTGGTTGTGGTAACAATATGTGCATGTGGAACTGGATTTGGATGAAGACCAGCTGCAACAAGACCTGCGATATGAGCCATATCTACCATCAAGTAAGCACCAACTTCATCAGCAATTGCACGGAATTTTTCAAAGTCAATGGTACGAGAATAGGCAGATGCACCTGCAACAATCAATTTGGGTGAGACTTCTTTTGCACGAGCCAAAATTGCATCGTAGTCCAAGACTTCTGTCTCCTTATCAACACCATATGCTACAAAATTGTAAGTCTTACCTGAGAAGTTGACAGGAGAACCGTGGGTCAGGTGACCACCAGCTGACAAATCCATACCCAAAACAGTATCACCTGGCTGGATGAGCGCCATATAGGCTGCTGCATTAGCCTGGCTACCAGAATGCGGTTGTACATTGGCAAAGTTAGCATCGAAAATTTCCTTAGCGCGCTCGATAGCAAGATTTTCAATCACGTCAACTACTTCTGTACCACCATAATAACGTTTACCAGGGTAGCCTTCCGCGTATTTATTAGTAAGAATAGATCCCTGAGCTGCCATAACAGCCTTAGAAACGACATTTTCAGAGGCAATCAATTCAATATTGTGTTGCTGACGATCTTCCTCATCCTTAATCGCAGCCCAAAGTTCTTTGTCAAATTCTTTATAATCAACTAAATCGAAAATCATCTATGATACTCCTATTTTATGTTTAGACGTGGGTCAATCTGCAAATTCAATTTCAGGTACAGCAGCCAAAATTTCTTCCTTGGTGATGGCACCTTGACGCAAAATTCGTGCTTGCTGACCAGAAAGGTCCAAAATGGTCGAATCTACACCAGTCAGGGCTTGATCATCCTCAAAGCCTACCAGCTCTTGAGAAAACTGGGCCTGAATATCCTGGAAATATCTTCCGCTTTCTTTTCCTGATAAATTAGCAGATGGACCAATGAGAGGGCCAATCATGTTTATCAATTGTAAGGTTATTTCGTGCTTTGGCACCCGAAAACCTACAGTTGCCAGACCTGAATTTATCCAAACAGGAACATTATTGTTCGCTTTTAGGATAATTGTTAGGGGACCAGGCATAAAACTATTATACACTTTTTCAAGAAAAAAGGGAGGATTTTGACTAAAATAATGGATATCGTTCAGGTTTGACACATTTAGGTTCATAGCCTTATCGCGCGGGCGTCGCTTGAGTTCATAAACATGATTAACAGCAGTTTCCGACAGGGCCTTGGCAAAAAGCCCGTAGACGGTCTCCGTCGGCATAATGACTGCACCGTCGTTTTCAATTATTGTTCGGAATTTATCCATTATCATCAGCAACCACCTTTCTATCCTGGCCAAACTGGTCCTTCAGTACTCGGACATTTTTTTCTGGGAAATGCTGACGCAGCAAATCAGACACCTGCTGCCCTTGTTTGTAGCCAATTTCAAAGTAGATTTTTCCATTATTAGTCAAAAATTGACCAGCTTGCTCAATGATATTTCGATAGATAGCCAAGCCTTCTTCTTCTGCAAAGAGCGCTACATGTGGCTCTGATGCAAGGACATTTAGCCCGACCTCAGCCTTATCATCTGGCGAAATATAGGGCGGATTGGAGACGATGATGTCAAAGGTTCCAGAAATATTTTCAAACAAATCGGACAGGATAAACTGGACGTCAACCTTGTTGCGCTCAGCATTTTCCTGGGCTAAAGTCAGTGCGTCGGGTGAAATATCTACTGCAACTACATCCCAATCTGCTCTAGCATGAGCAAGAGAAACCGCAATAGCACCGCTGCCAGCTCCAATGTCCAAAACTCGTAAATTAGCTCTGCTATTTTCCGACAAAACCAAATCAACCAACTCCTCTGTCTCCGGTCTCGGAATAAGCACCCGCTCGTCCACCTTGAAACGCAATCCGTGAAAGTCCTCGTAACCTAGGATGTACTGAGCTGGCTGATGCGCTTTGAGCTGCTGAAAAATCTGCTCGATTACGTCCCGCTCCTCAGCCGACACTTCTTGACGAAGTAGCAAGACAAAGGCGGTCAGATCAAGATTTTTCAGACCTCGATAGACAAAAGAGAGGCTCTCAGGCTCCTCTCCCACTGCCAAAAGCTCTGCCTCATAGACAGAAAAAAGTTGGGCGTATGTCATTACTTATTCAGCTCTTCCAGTTTTTGCGTTTGATCATAGAGTACCAAGGCATCGACAACCTCATCCATCTTACCAGACAAAATGGTGTCCAGTTTTTGCAGGGTAAGACCGATACGGTGGTCGGTCACACGGTTTTGCGGGAAGTTGTAAGTACGAATCCGCTCCGAACGGTCACCAGTGCCGATGGTTGACTTGCGCTCAGCATCTTGCTCGTCTTGGGCAATTTGGGCAAAATGGTCAGCCACACGCGCTCGGATGATTTTCATAGCCTTGTCACGGTTCTTTTGCTGGGTACGCTCTTCCTGCATTTCGACCTTAATGTTGGTCGGCAAGTGAACGATACGAACGGCAGTCGCCACCTTGTTGACGTTCTGACCACCAGCACCAGAGGCATGGTAAATGTCGACACGAAGGTCTTTTGGATCGATGTCATATTCCACTTCTTCTACTTCTGGCATAATTAGGACAGTTGCTGTTGAGGTGTGGACACGACCTTGGCTTTCTGTCACAGGGACACGTTGGACACGATGTGCTCCTGATTCATACTTGAGTTTTGAATAAACGGATTGACCAGAAACCATAGCCACGACTTCTTTGATACCACCGACGCCGTTGTAAGAGGCCTCCATAACTTCAAAGCGCCAGCCTTGGCTTTCTGCGTATTTTTGGTACATGGTCAACAAATCGCCAGCAAAAAGTGCGGCCTCATCACCACCAGCTGCACCACGAATTTCCAAGATAATGTTCTTGTCATCGTTGGGGTCTTTTGGTAAGAGAAGGATTTTTAATTTCTCTTCATAGGTTTCTTTGTCAGCCTTGGCTTGTTTGAGTTCTTCCTTGGCCATTTCTTCCAAGTCGCTATCGCCAGAAGATTCTTTAATCATTTCTTCTGCATCGATAATGTTTTGAAGTACAGTCTTGTATTCGCGGTAGGCTGTTACTGTATCACGAGTTGCCGCTTCTTCCTTAGACAACTCCATAAAACGCTTGGTATCGCTGACCACATCAGGGTCAGACAACAATTCACCAAGTTCCTCGTAGCGATCTTCCACCGCCTGTAATTGATCGTAGATGTTCATAAAATTAAGATACAAAGCCCGTTAAACAAGCACAGTCAAAATAGGAATTTCGGCCAAGCGTTACAAACACTTGGAGAAATTATCTTTTTGACACAGCTTGTAGGGCGTGTTCAATTCCCTTCTATAATGTGTAGGTCATGAAACAGGCACAGTTCGTAGCCCGTGTTCAATTCCTCTCTAAAAATTGTTTGGAACAAAATGTTCCACTCTTTTTATCCTATTAAATGACTATATTTCAGGTGAAAAATAGTGTCTGCGGCAGACTGGAATATAGGTTTCGTTGCCTCCGATTTGGATTTGCTCTCCCTCGTAGGTCGGTTTGCCGTCCTGGGTTCGCAAGACCATGGTTGCTTTCTTTGAGCAATACTGGCAAATGGTTTTGATTTCTTCAATCTTGTCCGACAAGAGTAACAAATGTTTCGATCCTTCAAACAATTCATTTCTAAAATCATTTTTAAGACCGAAGGCCATAACTGGCACACCGAGTTCGTCTACCACACGGGCCAGGTCATAGACGTGATGACGTCGGAGAAACTGAGCCTCGTCGATGAGGACACAATAAGGATGCGGGTCCATTTTCTCAATATAACCAAATACATCCATCTGGTCGTCAATGGCCACCGCATCTCTTCTCATGCCAATTCGGCTGGAAACGACTCCGAAAGCATCGCGGGTATCCAGTGCCGAAGTCATAATGACAACGGGTTTTCCCTGCTCCTCGTAGTTGTGAGCTACCTTGAGAATTTCGATGGTCTTACCAGAGTTCATGGTTCCGTATTTATAGTATAATTGAGCCATTTTTCCTCTTCCGTTCTAAAATTTCACTCCCTCCATTCTATCATAAAATCACTATTATGGGAAAGAGAAAAACAAGCCCAGTTGAGCTTGTTTGGAAATCATGGCCACATGAATAAATTTAAAACCAACTCTAATAGCATCTCACCCCATTTGGGCTTCCATTTATAGAGAACCAGGAGGATGTAAATAGCAGAAAACAATGTTATGGTTACCAGGATGGGTCCGATGATGGTGCTGATTGGAAACACTGCCATTGCAAAATCAAGGGTAAATAGACCTAGTAACAAAGCTAAGATGATGCGGTATGCAGGTTTCAAAACAGTCCCTCCTGTTTTATCTACTCGCAACCAATTCCGTCGCCATCTCTGTCTAGGTGACTTCCATAACCAGGTTGACCTTGATAGACCGGAGCTGCTCCTGCTGCTCTCGCTGCCTTACAGTTCGGATAGTAAACATTGCTTGCAGGTGCTTGCGCAAAACCATGGATTTGACCTTGTGATTGAGCCGCCGCTTGAGCCTGGGCTGCAGCTTGCTCCTCAGCAATTCGTTTGGCCTCAGCTGCCTGGCGTTCTTCCTCCTCTTTACGAGCCTTTTCTGCGATAGCCTTCTCAGCATTCCAGTATTTGATGACAACCTTGCTATTTTTCTTATAAACAGTATCTTTCTGGGAATCCCAAGCCTTCCCATCTATTTCAATAACGCTCACCTGACCATTTTTACTGATATCATCTGTTTCCGTAGCAACTTCGGAAATCTGAGTGAAGCCCGCAGCAGTAAATAACTCCTTATTCTTTTCTACTGTTGCGTTTGAAATATCCTTAGGTACTTCAGCAAAGTTTGAAAAATCATAGTAACTGATGACGATTGGCGTTGCTTTTTTTAAGATAATATCTTGCTTGGTATCTAGTCTTAGTTTCTCATCATCTACTGTAATATCGCGGATGGTCCCGTGTTTTGACTTGTCCTTTTCTTCAATTTTATCCCACTTTACCTGTGTAAATCCGACTTCAGTCAGGGATTTTTCTAAATCTATCTTATTTTTAGTCTCTAAAGCATCCTGTGGAAATTTCAAATTATCCTTGCTAGCATCAAAATAAGTTACTTTGACAGGAAGACTTGTCGAATAAAAGTAGCCTTTCTGATAGGAATAGGGACCAATTTCCAAATTCTCTACTTGATCGTTCTTGTCATCATTTCCTTCTGCCAACAACATAACAGAAGATAGCTCAATATTGTCAAACCCTGCCTCTATCAACTCTTTTTCAAGCTCAGTGACATTTCCAGGATAGGAAAGATTGCTTAATTCAACCGCATCATCTTTCGGGGCATGATAAGATATGGAAATCGGTACATTTTTTGAGGCAGTCCCTTCTTTCCATTCTTCGCCATCAACAAGAACAACTTCTACCTTACTACTTTCATCAATTTTTCCGTACTCTAAATCTGCAATTTTTAAACTTTCCTTGATATTTTCAAATCCAGCCTCTTTATAGATTTGTAGAACTTTTTCAATAGGTTGGCCGTAAACTTGTTCTTTCGCCGGCAACTCAGCAGTCGTCAATTGAATTCCTGCAACACTTGCTACCAGCAAACCACCTGCTACAGTAGCTGTTTTTCTGTTGAAAATCTTTCTGATTTTACCTTGATTTTTAATCTTACCTAGCATATCTATCTCCTTTCTTTCACAATATTATTATATAGAACAAAGGATAAAATTGCAATTATTTATAAAATACTTGAATAATTTTTTTACTGTGATAAAATATTCAACAAAAAGGAGAATTTATATGCCATTTGTACGTATTGATTTATTTGAAGGTCGCACTGAGGAGCAAAAAATTGCCCTAGCTCGTGAGGTGACAGAGGTTGTTTCGCGTAATACCAACGCCCCGAAGGAAGCTATCCATGTCTTTATTAACGACATGAAAGAGGGAACTTATTTCCCGCATGGCGAAATGAAACGCAAATAAATAAAAACTGACTTGTCTTCTTTCAAGTCAGCTTTTTCTTATTGCTTATCTTTTTTTACAATATATCGTAAGCGTAGATTCAAGGAAATCCCGCAGGTGAATATCCCGACAATCAAGCCAATCCAGTAAGCTTTTGGTCCCAAGTCCGTCAGACTATCCAGCAACCAGGCAATAGGGAAGGTCATGGACCAGTAGGACACCAGGCCTAGCACAAAGGGAAAGGTGGTGTCCTTGTAGCCCCGTAAAATCCCCTGAATCGGTGCTGTAAAGGCATCTGCCAGTTGGAAAAAGAGGGCAAAGACCAGGAAGTCAGAGGTTAAGGCGATAAATTCAGGTTCTATACCATAAAGACCTGCTACCATTTCCCGATTAAAATAAAGGAAAGTCAAGGTCAGACTGGCAAAGAGAACGGCTGTCAAGCGGCCAATCAGACTGTACTGCTGGACATCTTTCAGGCGTTTTGCCCCGTGTTCGTAGGAAACCAGAATAGGCAGGGCCATGGAAATGCTGAGCGGGAAGGCATACATGAGAGTCGCAAAATTCATAGCTGCCTGGTGGGCCGCAATGGTCTGCGCAGAATATTTGGACATGTAGAGCCCGACCACTGCAAAAATGGCTACTTCTGCGAAAACCTGCAGACCGATGGGAAGACCGATTTTTACCCCTTCTTTGAGCATGGCAGGATTAAAGGATGTCCAGTCCCACACTTGGTAGGATGCAATCTGCTTATTTTTCCTCATGACCAGGACAACCACTGCTAAGACTGCCCAATAAGCCAAAGCAGTCCCAAGTCCAGCACCTGATCCGCCCAGGGCCGGCAGTCCCAATTTCCCATAAATCAAGAAATAGTTAAAGAGGGTGTTAAAGGGAACCAGGAGCAACATGAGGTACATGGACAGTCGGGTCAGACCGAGGGCATCGAAAAAGGACCGGCAGACGCTGAAGATGAGAAAAGGCGGGATGCCAATGGAAATATAGTAGAGATAGGACAGAGCAACTCCTGCAACTTCAACATCTAAGCCTAGCCAGCTCAAAATAGGCCTAGCAAAAACAAAGACCAATATATACAAAATTAAGGCCAAAAAGCCAGACAAATAGACAAACTGGTGAAATTCTTCGCGAATCTTGTTCTTATCGCCCTTGCCCAGATGATAGCCGATAATGGGAACCAAAGCCGACACAATCCCTGTCAAAAAGGAGAAAAATGGGTTCCACAAACTGGTCGCCATAGAAACACCCGCCAAATCAAGGGTACTAAACTGTCCCGTCATCATGGTATCGATGAAAGAAGCCGAAAAGTTAGCAAATTGATAAATCAAAATCGGCAGAAAAATTTTTAGAAAGAGAAGAAACTTTTCTTTTATTGTTTTAGTTGGATACATAATCGGTCCTTTAATCTTAGTCAATCTATTGTATCAAGAAAAGGACCTGCACTGCAAGTCCTCTATTTCATTACAAACATAAATTAAATCGAATCGCCGTTCCAGATGGAATTTTTCACGACGACATAGTCCACATGGCGCAGGCTGTTCAAATCACGACCACCTGCGTAAGAAATGGATGACTGCAGGTCCTGTTCCATTTCCACCAAAGTATCCTTGAGATGCCCCTTAGCTGGCAGGAGAATTTTCTTGCCTTCTACATTTTTATAAGCACCTTTTTGATACTCAGAGGCCGAGCCGTAGTATTCTTTGAATTTCTCGCCGTCCACTTCAATGGTTTTACCCGGACTTTCAATATGCCCTGCAAAGAGGGAACCAATCATGACCATGCTGGCACCGAAACGGATGGATTTGGCAATGTCACCATGCGTACGGATACCACCATCCGCAATAATGGGTTTACGAGCCGCTTTAGCACACCAACGAAGGGCTGCCAGCTGCCAACCACCTGTACCAAAGCCTGTCTTAACCTTAGTAATACATACTTTACCCGGACCAATGCCGACCTTGGTTGCGTCAGCACCCGCATTCTCCAACTCACGAACCGCTTCAGGCGTCCCAACATTTCCTGCGATAACAAATGTCTCTGGCAACTCTTTTTTAATATGCTTGATCATCTTGATGACACTGTCCGCATGACCATGCGCAATGTCAATGGTGATAAATTCGGGCACATCGTTTTTCAAGCTAGTCACAAAATCATATTCGTAGTCTTTGACACCGACCGAAATAGAAGCAATCAAACCTTGGTCATGCATCCGTTTGATAAAGGGAATGCGTCCTTCTTCGTCAAAACGGTGCATAATGTAGAAATAACGGTCCTTAGCCAGCATCTCCGCCACATCCTCATCAATAATGGTCTGCATATTGGCCGGAACTACAGGAAGTTTGAAACTGTACTTGCCCAAAGTCACCGTCGTATCCGCCTCAGAACGGCTGTTGATGATACACTTGTTGGGAATTAACTGAATGTCCTCATAGTCAAATACCGGCATTTCGTTGTACATAGCTTTACCTCATTTTCTGAACAATCTTACGAAAAATACATTGTTTTTTCGTTTTTAAATCAACTTACAGAATAAATTATATACTATCGTTTGGTTTTTGTCAAATATAAAGCCATGCAGATGATTAACGTTCGCTTATTCTCAATTATCCAACATTTAAAACGTCACTTCATTCGTATTATTCGATTTTTGAGAATATTTTAGAACAAATTCAAAAAATCATTCTTGTTTTCTGAATGAAATTGTCCTAACAATCAAAAAAATCTCCAAAAACTGAAGATTTTTTAATCAAATTCATATAACTGCGGAAATTTTGCACATTCTGGATTTTTCGGATGGCAGACTTCCCGTCCAAAATAAATCATGGCCTGATGGGCTGGGAGCCAGAGTTCTGGTGGCAAAACTTCCATGACCCGTTTTTCTGTTTCCAGTGGCGTAGCGGATTTTTTAACAATATCATGGTGTTTGCAGATGCGACCGACATGCGTATCCACCGCAAAAGCTGGGATGCCAAAGCCGACACTCATGACGACGTTGGCGGTCTTTCGCCCTACTCCTGCCAAACTTTCCAATTCCTCGCGTGTCTGTGGAACTACACCGTCAAATTGATCCAACAACTGCTGGGCGCATTCTTTAAGGAATTTAGCCTTGTTACGGTAAAGACCCAAGCGTGAAATATAGGGCTCAATGTCTTTGACCTCGGCTGCTGCCATAGCCTCTGGTGTCGGATAGGCCTCAAACAAGGCAGGTGTTTCCTTATTGACCGCCACATCTGTCGTCTGAGCAGACAACATGACCGCTACCAGCAGTTCAAAATGATTTCTAAAATCCAAACTTGGCTTGGCGTCTGGATAGAGGGCAATAATTTCTTCAATCACTTTTCGTGCACGTTTTTTTGATAATACCATGTAAACCTCTAGTCCTTATTTCTTGAAAATTCCCTTGCTCCTTGGAACATATAGCGAATATTGTCCGTTATTTTTATTTCTGGGAGCATCATTTTCCGTTTCCGAATAGCAAATTGCAAAATCAGCAACCAATACCAATTGGGTGACATGCGTTTATATATTGCACCTCGTTTCCGACAAACTTCAGGTGAATTAGAACGATCCCAATAAGAATCTCTAGCATCTATCAAAGTTGCAATTTTGACAGGATAACTATAAATTTTCAGTCCCTTGCGAAGAGCATCAAATAATAAAATATTTTCTTCACCCGAACCATATTTAGCACCAATTCCGAACCGTTCATCAAACACAATTCCTTTTTGTAATATACTAGATTTTTTAAAGCTAATCTGCACAGAAGAGGTTCTCATTGCCCCAAGATGATAAATTCTTCCTTTTTTCAATGGTTTCTTGGCCAAGGTTGCCACCTCATTGTCTACATAAAAGACAATCACATCCGCATCTGGAAATTCCTGATAGGCCTCAGCCACAATCTCCTGGTAGTTATCGACAAAAACCATGTCATCATCTGCAATTTGACAAATCGCATGCTCAGGTGCTAGGGCAAGAGCATCGTTTCTACTGGCACTCAAGCCCAAACGATTGGAATGCAGTATGGTCGAACGCTCTTTTGTTACCAATTCAGACTGCTCACGACCTGACCGATACTGATTAACAATAATCGTGACAACAGATGTTAAATTCATCGTCTCAAGTAATTTGTCTACATTGTGATTATCCACTGTTGCTACTAATACAACCATTCCTATATCCTCCTCTTCACAGCGTTATAGGCATACCCAATGAAGGGAATAATCGTTTGAATTAAGGATAGACCTTCTACTTTTCTAAATAGATACCATGTCCGTTTGATGGCCTTTAGTTTGTTTGCAGATAAGGAAGAGTTGACGCGGCGGTAGATAGACAGAGCTTCAGGTAAGCTATAAGCGTAACCTGTAACTTTCAGTATCTTCCACCAAGTAGCAGTATCCTGTCCTCTACGGACATCAGGCATCGCAATCTGCTCTTTTGTTAACTGGTGTAAATCCAGCATAACGGTTGAAGTGAAAATCGTGTGATTGCGTAGCGATTCCTGGTAAGAGATTTTAGCAGGAACTTTGACTATTTTGTTTAAACTTGTACCGTTTTCGTCAGCAAATTGGTAGGCTGTAAATGTAAAAGCATGACCGTTTGCTTCTGCGAAGGCAAGTTGCTTTTCTAATTTTGTTGGCAACCAAAGGTCATCTGCGTCTAAGAAGCAAATATAGCGACCATGCGCCGCTGCTACCCCTTTATTCCTAGATATTGCCACCCCTGAATTAGTGGGATTCTCCAAGAGAGTCAAATCGGGTACCCAAGTCATCATCTCTTTAACAAGGACAACAGACTGGTCTGTCGAGCAATCGTCTACCACGATAATTTCATAATTCTGATAGGTTTGTTGTAAAACAGAGTTAATTGTCTCAGTAATATAGTCAGCTGCATTATACATGGGTATAATTACGCTAACCAATGGACGAGATAGGTCTTTATTCATTGCATAACCTCAGCAAATATATTTGAAAATTAGTATCTATTATAGTAATATTAAAAGCGATAATAGACGAGAAGGAAAAAACAAGATGTCTTTACCATTGATTTCAGTAGTTATTCCCAACTACAATAGAGGTCATCTACTGCAAGAAGTCCTCGCAAGTGTTATTAGTCAAACCTACTCCAATTGGGAAATTATTGTTGTGGATGACTGCTCGACAGATAACTCACTAGCCGTCCTAAAACAATTGCAGGAGCAAATCCCTCAGCTTATTGTACACCAATTAGCTGAAAATAGTGGCGCTAATGTTTGTCGCAATAAAGGTGTTGAGTTAGCTAAGGGCGAATTGATTGCCTTTCTGGATTCAGATGACTATTTCTTGCCTAGTAAACTAGAAAAGCAAGAACATATCTTCCAAAAATATCCCGAAGTAGGATTTGTTGTGACTGGATTTGGCTCAACTGCTGTCCATGTACCATCTGGGGGGCTCTTGGAGGTTGGAGATACTATTTTACAAAATAATCTCGGTGGTTTCTCAACCTTGATGGTAAAAAAATCCTTGTTCCTACAGATTGGTGGCTTGGATAACAGCTTATTAAGCTGTCAAGATTGGGATCTCTTTTTAAAACTCCTAGAAGTTTCCAAGGGCTATAAGATTTCGGAAGACCTAGTTGTCTATGAAATTCAAGATGACAGCATTTCAAAAAACAGCAACAAGGTCATTCAAGGTTATCAGGTTGTTTCCAAACGTGCTGCCGAGATAAATAGCAGACTAAAACTCGTGCCTGAGAGAAAACTAGCTAGCTACCAGGAATACTATCTAGCTCTGCGCTACTATGGTTTAAGAGACATTGGTCAGGTACGCCATCATCTGTGGCAGTCACTGCGTATCCAACCAACTCCACTTGCAGCTATCTATCTCCTTGTTTCTTGTTTTGGTTGGCAAGCCCTTCGTGGTTTTATTAACCTAAAAAATAAAATAAAGTAAAAGCGTAGAATCTGTGTTCACAAGTTGTAAATACAGGTTCTAAGGAAACAAAACCAAGCAAGAGGGATGACAGCCGATAATTGGTTGGCAGTAGATACAAAATAGCAAGAAAAACAGGTAAGAATACTCATTTTTTAAGAGACTATACAAGTATTTGTTCTTTCTGAAATCCAATCTTTTCAGGTATGCTTTAGCAGATTGATAGGTTTCTTTATTGTTTTCTTTGATGGAAACCATCAATAATTGCAAGAGCGCCTCAATCAATTTAAATTCATAATACTCTTTATGATTCTTGCAATTTTTAAGCAAAAGCTCGCAGGAAGCAACTAATTCGAGAATATTCTTTACTCGGAAATCTGAACTGAGCGAATTTGCACAAATACGATAGGTGTACATCTGATCATGAACACTTGTAATATTATTAGCTGCAACCATTAAGTCAACATAGACACCATCACTATTTCCTTTTAAAATTATGAAACCCTTCACATCATTCTACCAAAAAAGGGTTTACTTTTCAAAAAATGTTACCAAAAAATTCACAAGGAAAGGCTTGGAATGAATACAAAATCACTGAAAATCAACGGGATTATTTCCCTTTTGAACAAATGTATTTCAATCGTCTGTAGTTTAATTCTCCCTCGGCTTTTCATCACAGCTTATGGTTCAGAAGTCAATGGGCTCATGTCCAGTATTACTCAATATCTGACCTTGATTAGCCTATTGGATATGGGAATGGGAACTGTCGTCCAAGTTGCTATGTATAAACCATTGTTGGACCAAGATTATGGGAAGCTGTCCACCATTTATTATAAGTCTCAGCAATTTTTCAATAAGATTGGACTCTTTTTAATCGTTTATGTCGGTGCGCTCTGCCTCTTTCTCCCTCAGGTACTGTCCAGCCATTTCTCACAGCAACAAATAATGAGTCTGATTGCTATTCTTTCTCTGTCGCATCTCCTTCAATTTTTTGTTGGCATCACCAGTCAAATCATTTTAGGCTCTGATCAAAAAGCCTATATCAAGGAAATCTTACAAGGATTGACCAATATTGCCAATCTCTTACTTTCCATGTTTCTCATTAAACAGGGACAAACTGTATTTCTAGTTAAATTCGTTTCAGCATTGGTCTTTATAATCCCACCAATCTCTATCAGTTACTACGTCCACAAGCATTACCATATTTCCAAGCAAGGAATTGATAAAAACTTTAAAATCAACCAACAATGGTATGGAATTGGTCAGCATATCGCCTATACTGTTCAAGAAAGTACCGATATTGTCATCCTTTCTATGTTCTCAAGCTTGAACAGTGTATCTGTCTATGCGATTTATAACACGGTCTTTCAGGGAATTAAAACTTTTCTCAATGCAGCAACCAGTGGCTTGCGTCCCTTTCTTGGGCGTGCCCTACATTTGGACGATCACCAACTTCTCTTTCGGCAATTTAGAAAGTTAGAATGGCTCTTACATACTGGTTCAACCATTGTCCTTGCGACAACCTTTCAATTGGTGACGCCATTCATCCTTCTCTATACGGATAAGGTGACCGATGCCAACTATAACCAGCCTTTATTTGGCTATATCATGACGATTTCCCTTCTTCTCTACGCTATTCGTTTGCCTTACCGGACCTTGGTTTTCGCTAGCGGAGAATTTAAGAAAACACAGTTTGGAACCTATACCGAAGCTATCTTAAACTTAGCGATTTCTCTGATGTTAGTTGTACCTTTAAACATTGTTGGCGTTGCCATCGGTACAGCTGTTTCACAAACCTTCAGTCTGGCCTATTATATCTGGTATACCTACCGTTTTATCATTACAGGTCAACCCGTTTCAATCTCTAAACAATTACTGATGGATGCGGCTATCTTTACCTTGTCCAACCTCCTGCTCCTTCCATTTACTGGAAGTATTGGTTCCATTGTCGGTTGGATTGTCTTTGGCAGCATCAGTATCCTTGTCACAACCATTATCAGTTTGATTATCAATTATGCTTTCTCTCAGAAAGAATTATTTGACTTTTTAAAACGAAAACTGCCAGCATAAGAAATACCATACTAGTTCAAGACAAGTTTGTCCATCTAGTATGGTATTTTTCTATATGGCTACGCTAAGGTAGACTTAATCCTTCCATATCTCTTGCCGATAAACAGCATAGACTACTGAAAGCATGATGATGAAACTATAATCTCCATACATACTCCCCGTTACAAAGAATTTCAAAAAGAAAGCTGAGACTGCAAAAACGACAACTTTCTTATTGGTCATAGATGCTCGGAAAAAGGTTGTGCCGATAAAATAAACGAGAAAGAGCAAGATCATTGTCCCCAAAACCCAGCCAAAGCTCAGATAGGTTTCCAAGATAAAATTATGGACATATATACCATCCGGCATCAAGGTTCTGTCAAAAAAGGCCCCGTTGATTTCCCCACCCATGATTTTCAAATGCGCGATAGCCGTCTCTATCATAAACTTACGCCCTGTGCTCTCGCCAATAATCCCTTGATTAATACGGTTGAGAATATAGGAACCTTCTATATGAACAGAAGCAAGTACCCGTCTAAGAAAGAGGAAAATTCCTGCAAACAGTGCCAAGCCAGAGAAAATTTGTAAGAAGGTTTTTAAGGTTAGGTGACGCAGGACTTTTTTTTCAATCAAATCTATGAACAAACACAGGAAACCACCCACTGCCAACCAAATCAAGGGACCACGCGCCCCATAAATAACACCTTCTAGCAACATAACAATCGCAATGCCTGCTTTCAACAGGCTTGGGCGATGAATGAAATTAAAGACAAACAACAGCCAAATCGGTAACAAGTTATAGGAATATGGCATGTAATTCGTCGCATTATGAAAGACATATTTTGCGATAAAAGCACTGACAATAATCACATAATTCATATATTCTATGAACTTGCTGGTAAAGAGATAGGAAAAATCAGTTATTCGGGATAAAATCAAGACCGCATAGGGTAAATAAAAGGTGTAAATCATCACCATCTCAACCCCTGTAAAAGTCCTTTTGACAAATCGATTACTGGTCAAATACAAAATAATATACAAGAGATAGATGAAATATAAACTCGTCAGCCGTTTCATGGACAAAGGGAAACGCACAAAGATAACAAAAGCAAATAGATAAATAAGCGCATAGAAGAAAAAGATGCTTTTGCTCGCTAGATAGGCAAATCCCAGCCGTTGTAAGGCCGTCGCCATCACCATACTGAGGGGATAGATGCTAATCGAGACATAGAAGAAGATGACACTCCACTTATTGAAGGTATTATTCTCCATACCTGTTTACCCATAACACAAGTTTTTCCCTACAAGATTGTTGTAGAAACATCGATTGTGGCCCTCCCATATCCTGTTCTTTCCGGCGTTCGTACAATTTATGTACTCCTACTTCTCTAATCATTTCTCTTCCTTTGTCTGATAATATTTGGTAACACTATATTATAACACCTCGATTTCAAAAATAGAAATAATAGATATTCTCGAACCCAAAATCCCCACTTTAAAAGTGCCCAACCAATGATAAAAGACTTCTCTGTGCTATAATAGTACAAGACAGAAAGGAATAGGTAAAATATGGTAGCGCCTAAAGTTTCTATTATCGTACCCGTTTACAATACGGAACAATATATCGCGGAATGTATCCAATCCATTCTCCAACAAAGTTTGAAGGATATTGAATTGATTTTGGTCAATGATTGTTCAACAGACCGTTCTTTAGAGATTTTAAAAACGTATCAACAAGAAGATAGTCGTGTTACTGTGATTGACCTGCCTGAAAATGTGGGGGTCGGCGATGCTCGCAATAAAGGCATAGATATTTCTAGTGGTGAATTCGTTGCCTTTGTCGATTCAGACGACTTGGTCAAGGTAGATATGTTTGAAAAACTCTATCAGCAAGCCAAGAAAGATCAGGCTGATTTAGTATTGTGCGACACAGGTACTCTCTCATCTGATGGACGCGAAAAAACTGTTTGGCACAAGCCAATCTATGGGAAAGCAAGGCTGCAAGACATCTATCACAATACACAACCCACGGCTCGCATGGTCGCTCGAACACTGATTGACCAAACGAACTTTCGTTTTCTATCGGGTATGGGTGAAGGTATCTATTTCGAGTTGATGATTGCTGCTAACACTATCACAACGGTTCCCGAAAAACTCTATATTTACCGTTCGCGTCAAGGCTCGCTCAGTACCACTCCTAATCCTGATAACAACCGCAAGTCTATGGAAAATAGCCGCATTATGGGCCAACGTAATCCTGACTATGCTGATTATTTCACCTTCAAAATGATTGAAGATTTACTTCAAATGGTTGCTAATGCAGTCAAAATCGGTGACCAATCAGCCTATCAGGAGGCTGTTGCAGAGCTCGAAAAATTAAACTTTAAACAAAACCCATTTATTCCAACATTTTATAAAAGGGAATATAGCTGGCACCGCTATTATCTCAAAGTCTATTTACTCCCGGCAAATTATTATCTGGGACGAATGATTTCCTTGTTACTATTTAGATAGTCTGCTGATGTACAAAAGAGTTGAGCCAATGCTCAACTCTTTTTACAATCTAATTTTTCTAATCCTGAGAACCTTGTTCCCGACCATAATAATACTGGTAGGTATCTTTATGCTCTTTAGGAACATCGTTCATGACATAGCCAAGCAATTGTGCATCGACATTGTTTAGCAAGCGCAAACTCTTTTCCAATTCATTTTTCTGAACATAGCCATGACGTACCACCAATATCATGCCATCGACCTTTCGGGCCATAATCTGAGCATCCGTCACACTGTTGACAGGAGGCAAATCATAGATGACAAAATCAAAATAATTGTCTAACTGCTCCAACAACTGTATCATGTTGTTGGACAACAAGAGTTCTGCTGGATTTGGTGGGATGGTACCAGAGGTAAGGATATATACCCCTAAATCCTGAGGATAGTGCAGCAACTCTGTAAATCGTTGGTTAGGGTCAATAACTAAATCTGTTAAGCCGCGGAGATTTGGTAATTCAAAGGTTCTATGAACCGTCGGTTTTCGCAAATCTGCATCCACAATCAACACTTTCTTACCAGCAGCCGCCAAGCTATGAGCTAGATTGGCTGATACAGTTGATTTTCCTTCACCCGGTATCGAAGAAGTCACCCCGATGGAAGTAATCTTACCATTCAACTGGGCATATTGTAGGTTGGTCCGCAGAACACGAATTTGTTCAGCGTTTAAGCTGGTTGGTTGGGTCGCCGAATAGAGGGGCGAGCCTTGTAGTTGTTGTTTATTTAGTTCTCTTTGTCTTCTTTTTCTTCCAAAAAACATCAGCATACTCACTTTCTAAGATGCTATTTATTTAATTTATAATGGGCATTACTGATTTCACTAGCAGTCATATCATATAATTCCGTCAGTAATGTTAAGTTCTGCGCCTGAAGGTAGGCATCATTCTTCACTGTTCGATCAAATAGATTTCTAGAAATGATGAAGCCAAATGATAGGAAGATTCCTGCCAGAATACCCGTCACGACATTTTTGATAATACTAGGTGAAACTTTATTGGCATTGTAAGAAGCAGGTGAGAGGACGACCACCTTACCAAATCCTTCACTGTAAATATCTTGCAAGGTGTCACTAAAGACCGTTGTAATTTCCTCGAGTACAGCCTGGGCTTCCTGAGCATCATCCATACGCAAATTGACTACAAAGGCTTGAGAATCTTCTGTCTGAGTGAAGGTCAAGCGCTCTTTCAAGTAATAAGCCGGATATTTACCACCAAATGAATCTGCAACCTTACCCAAGACAGGCACACCAAAAAGAATATCTCGATAGGTCGGAATCATTTCAAGGTTTGTTCGGATTGAGTTAGCCGCACTGACATAAGCATTCTGATTGCCAACATCAATAGGATCCTGAGCAACCAGCAACTGAGCGCTAGATGCATACTGGGGAGCAACAACCAAACTAGCGTATAATCCCATAAATGCTCCCCCAATGAGAGAACAAATGGCAATGATCACGATATTTTTCTTAAAAAGTGCTATCAACTCAAAAATATCTATGAAATCATCTCTCTGTTTAATCATTAACTTGTTTACCTTTCATACGGTGAGATTTTTTCCAAACAACATTATATCAGAAAGTTTCTAAATGATGTATTTCTAGGACTGCTTTCTATTTGACAACGATCGAATAAGCTTCCAATTGCTTCAAGCTCGTGATTTTGTTGTCAGTATTTTCATCTACACCCTTCGCACTTAACTTATCCAATAAGATATTCAACGTACGCAATACCAGTTTGAGATCAAAATAGAAAGAATAGCGTTGAATGTACAATAAATCATACTTTAATTTACTATTGAAATCTGAATTATAGGTCCCGTAAATCTGAGCATAGCCTGTCAAGCCAGCTCTTACTCTATGCCGAAGATGATAATAGGGACTCTGTTTTTCATATTGTTCGACAAAGTGAGGACGCTCGGGTCTCGGACCAACGATAGACATATCCCCCCTTAAAATATTAAACAATTGTGGCAATTCATCCAGGCGAGTCGCTCTTAAAAATTGGCCCAAGCGTGTTACCCGACTATCATTAGATGTAGCAAGGACTGGTCCAGACTGACCTTCAGCATTATTGACCATAGAACGGAATTTTAAAACTTGAAACAGTCTGTCATTCATTGTGACACGCTGCTGGGTATAGAAGACCGGGCCTTTTGAATCCAACTTGATTGCTAGAGCGACTAAGAGCATGATAGGCCATGTCAGCATCAATAAGACTAATGAAATAAGAATATCAAACATTCTCTTAAAAAAATGTTCCACTTTTGTAAGCTGAAAAGTCTTAAACCCTAAGAAAATATCATCGCCGAATTGATAGATGGAAGACTGAATTTCCAGACCAGAACGGAAATATACAGCATTGTAAATCCCCTTATTCTCCCTTATCAGCATAGTGTAAATTACTTCTCGATCTCTTCCGACCTCACCAGCAAAATAAACTGCATCAATATCATCGAGATAGTTGCTGACATTTGTAGCAAAATCTGTCGTAAAGGCATGAGTGACAGTAAAAATCATATTTTCAAACTTCATCAGATTTACTACTGATTTGACTACTTCATCCTCATGTCCAATAACACATAATCGTTTACCACCAAAAATTTTCCGATAAATATATAAGGCCAGATAATTATATAAATGAGTACAGCTTGTGGCCAATAATAGAGCTAGTAATAAAGTAGGCCAATCTGGATACCTTATCAGGTGAAAGGCTGCTAAGATTGTCAGAATAACAAAGACAATCAGCTGAACTGAAGAGGTTACATAGGCCAGCGTTTTATAAGACTTGTTGTAAAAGTGATGATTACCAGCCATCAAAGCTACCAGAGACTGAATACCCCCGATATAAGCATATTCCAGTGTAGACAAGGACTTGTCACAAACAATGGCAAAACTAATCGAGAAAATGATTGCGCTAATTGTAAGATAGAAGATGTGAAATAATCTTCTATATTCCATATTATTCCCTTCTTTCTGTTTATGATATGGATTGTCAAAAGAGATTTTTAGTAAATACTGAATAAACTTAATTATCCAACGAAAAAACTACTTCTCTTAAAATTACCAAAGAAAAGTATATTTTTGTAATTTTATACATTTGTATTCCGAGCTGTATAGTAATTATTTTCCAGATAGAATCCTTTGATACATCAATTCATTTTATCATAAAATGATGAAATTATTACTAGTTATGCTTATTGAAAATATCCTGAAAACGTTTCATATCAGTCGTTTTTAATTAATACTCAACTAAATTCAAAAATAGCCAAGCTCCAATCTCTACGTGCAATTGATTTGAGTTGAGAAGGAGATAGGTTTTGAATAACCTCTTGAAGTTTATCAATAATCTCATTCAAGCTTCTAAATATCTTATTCTTGAAACCACGTTTGCGGATTTCGGCCCAGACTTACTCAATAGGGTTCATCTCTGATGTGTAAGGTGGAATAAAGGTAAATTCTATATTCTCAGGGATATTCAATGTCTGAGATTTATGCCAGATGGCATTGTCCATGACTAGAATAATGTAGTCATCTGGATAATCTTCTGACAATTGGTCTAGAAATTCATTCATCCAATCACTATTACAACCACCTGCTATGATAAAAAATGATTCTCCTGAGTGGGCGTCCACAGCACCATAACAATAGCGATATTCACGGTTATGTTGACTTGCGACACTAGGTCTATACCCTTTTGGAGCCCAAGATTTTCCTAGTTTACTAATAGGACCAAAACCCGCCTCATCCTGATACATAAGGCGGATTTTTTGATACGATTTCCCATTAATAAAGCGCTTACTCAACCTCTCCTCGCACAAAGATTTTATTTTTAGACGCTAAAATGGCTTCCGCGTCTGCTTTTTTAGGATGTTGGGGGCGTGAGGTGACTTTTGTTGCTTACTGCGTAAGCTTTATCTCCCACCTCAAAGAATCTCTTGATTCTTTGACCCAACCATGGCGTTTTAAGAGAGCGTATAATCCTTCTCGAGTTGTTTTCGACCAACTTTTGCCTGATAGGCTGCCAAAAGAGAATTAATCGTCACCAATTCTCCCTTAAGAGCAGAAGAAAGTTGCTCATTCAGGAATTGTTCTTCCTCTTCTTGTGTCATGTAGGCGCGACGACGTCCGCCACGATTGTCAGTAAGGAGTGCCTGTAAGCCTCCGTCAAGATAGCGATTCAAGAGGTTTCGAACTGTTTGATGGACAAAGCTCACTGATTTTGCGCTAGCTGTTAGGTTCTGGTTTTCTGAGTAAAGAATGAGAGCCTGAATTTTTCAGTGATGTGGAGCATTTGTCTTGTCTCTGAGGGCTTGTTTTAATTCGTGAACTTGAGTGGGGGTGAGTTTGTTTGTCATAATACCATAAAGCCGCTATTTTTGATTTTTGTTAAGTATAACTTATTCACCACTTCATTCTACCACAGTCTTCGATTATTTATAAACCTAAATTGTCAAATTAAGCTAGACAGAAAAAGCCATCTATGTTAGCTCAGATAAACTACCACATTTGTCTGAAAGAAACTAACATAAATGAACTATATCGAACTCGTAATGATAGAGGCTTACTACAAAGAATGTATAAAAGTTACAGACATCATGGTAGCTCTTGGAAGATCAAAGCAGACCGTCTATCATGTTATCAAGTTTCTCAAAGACGGACATTCTGCCTATGACTATTATGAACACTATAAGGCTAATAAGAAGCGCTGCGGTCGGAGGAAAACAAATCTTTCGCAAGTAGAAAAAGACTTTATTCAAACTCGTTTAGATCGAAGCTGGAGACTTGATATCATTAAAGGAACTTATCCAAATAGGATTTCTTGTTCTATGAGAACTCTCTATCGGCTAGCTGACCGTGGTGTTTTCAAGAAGGAAGACCTCCCTTGGAAAGGAAAACGAAAACTAGAAAGAGAATGGTAGATATGAACCGCACCCCAAAAGTTAGATTTTTCTCTCTAACTTTTGGGGTGCGGTTCAATCCAGTAGTAAGTCTTCAGTCTTATCCTCTACTTCCGATACATTTTAAATTGTAGGAAGAGGTCATTATAGAGACCGAGCATTTCCTTGCCCAGGTTGTCATAGACTTCCATCTCTTTCATGGTTTCCTCGGAAGGATAGAAAGCTTCGTCATTTTGAGTTTCTTCATCCAACATAGCCTTGGCTGCAGAAATCGGCGTTGAGTAGCCAACATATTCCGCATTGCGAAGGGCATTTTCAGGACGAAGCATGAAGCTCATAAAGGCATGGGCCCCGTCGATGTTCTTGGCTGTCTTTGGAATAACCATATTATCAAACCAGAGGTTAGAACCTTTTGACGGTACGACATAGTTCAGGTTTTCATTGCCATCCAGCATTTCACTGGCCTCACCTGAGAAACTGACAGCAATAGCCGCCGCATCCTGAATCATGTAACCCTTGATTTCATCAGCAACAATAGCTTTGACATTCGGAGTCAAGTTATAGAGATGTTCCGCAGCTTGGGCAATTTCAGCCTTATCCTGCGAATTGAGACTGTAGCCGAGAGATTGTAAACCAAAGCCCATGACCTCACGGACACCGTCAATCAGCATGATATTGTCACGATATTCCTCAGACCACAAATCCTCCCATTCCTGTGGCGGATTGTCAACCATGGTTTCATTGTAAACAATTCCCAGGGTTCCCCAGAAATAAGGAATGGAGTAATCATTGTTCTCATCAAAGCTGAGCCCCATAAATTGCGGGTCGATATTTTCTAATCCCTCAATTTTCGACTTATCCAACTTGATCAGCATATCTTCTTCAGCCATCTTAGAAATCATGTACTCAGACGGCACAGCCAAGTCATAGGTTGTCCCACCCTGCTGAATCTTTGTGTACATGGACTCGTTGGAATCAAAGGTCTGGTAATCAACCTGGATACCGGTTTCGGCGGTAAATTCGTCCAACAATTCTGGGTCGATATAATCACCCCAGTTATAGATGACCAATTTATCAGTGGTTCCTTGGGTAGAATCATCCTCTAGTTTGCTAGAAATTCCCCAAAGTACGAGAATGATAGCAAGAATACCAACAAAAAATGATGTCAATCGTTTCATTAGTTTGCCTCCTTCTCACGCGAAATAAAGTAATAACCTACGACAAGCACAATACTGAAGAGGAAGACCAGGGTGGACAGGGCATTGATTTCCAAAGAAATCCCCTGACGAGCCCGTGAGTAAATCTCAACAGACAGGTTTGAGTAGCCGTTTCCTGTGACAAAGAAGGTCACGGCAAAATCATCCAGCGAGTAGGTAAAGGCCATGAAGTAGCCTGCAATAATAGCTGGAGTCAAATAAGGCAGCATGATTTCTCGGAGCATTTGCGGTTGCGTTGCCCCCAAGTCATAGGCTGCGGAAATCATATCAGCATTCATTTCTTTGAGTCGTGGCAAGACCATGAGGACCACAATCGGAATCGAAAAGGCAATGTGGCTGAGTAAGACAGAGACAAAGCCCAGCTGGAAACCAATCATGGTAAAGAGAATCAAGAAACTCGCACCAATCATAACGTCCGGTGCTACCATGAGGATATTGTTGACCGATAAAAGGGCATTCTGAAACTTCTGCTTGGACTGGTAGATATAAATGGCACCGAAGGTCCCGATAATTGTCGCAATCAGCGAGCTGAGGAAGGCTAAAAAGAAGGTTTGAGCCAAAATCAGCATCAGGCGACTATCTCCCAGCATGGCTGAGAAATGCTCTAACGTAAAACCAGTAAAGCCATTCATATCCCCACCTTCATTGAAGGCATAGAAAATCAAATAGAAAATTGGCAGATACAAGACAAGGAAGGCAGTGGTTAGATAAATCTTTGCAAATTTTTTCATTTATTTCTTCCTTTCTTTCGTTAGCCACATAATGGCCAGCATGGCAAGAATCAAGACGACACCAATGGTGGAGCCCATGCCCCAGTTCTGGGTTGTCAAGAAATGCTGCTCAATGGCTGTACCCAGCGTAATCACACGGTTACCACCGATAAGGCGGGTCAACATAAACAAGCTCAAACTTGGGATAAAGACCGCCTGCACACCTGAACGAACACCATTCATGGACAGAGGAAAAATAACTTTTATAAAGGTCTGCCAAGGAGTTGCCCCCAAATCTCGACTAGCATTGATAAGATTAGGATCTAAATCATCCAAGGCATTGAAAATCGGCAAAATCATGAAAGGAATTTCAATATAGGCCGCAACAGTGATAAATGAAAAATCTGTAAAGAGAATTTGCTGGGCACCCAGGCCAATAAATTCCAAGAACTGATTGACCGAGCCATATTGACCAAAAATCCCGATAAAGGCATAGGCCTTTAGCAAGAGGTTGACCCAAGTCGGCAGGATAATCAACATGAGCCAGAGCTGCTTGTGCTTGAGCTTGGTCAAAAAATAGGCTGTTGGATAGGATACCAACAAAGTAACCAAGGTAATCAAACCTGCGTAAAAAATGGAGTTAAAACTCATCCGCAAGTAAGTATTATTTGGCGAGTTAAAGTAAGTTTGGTAGTTGGCTAGGGTAAAGTTGCCATGAATATCAAAGAAAGACTTAAAGACAATCAGGGCAACAGGCGCCAGTACAAAGAGGAAAACCCATAAAGCATAGGGGATGGCAAAGAGCTTAGAGGTTTTCTTCATTGCGTTCCTCCTCAATGGCATTGATCAAGCCATCTTCCACTTCTTCGACTTCTACATATTCCTCGATACGGGCATCAAATTCTTCTTCCGTTTCGTTGAGACGCATGATATGGATGTCTTCTGGTTCAAAGTCCAGACCGATGACCTCACCGACAATAGCCTTGCGCGTCGAGTGAATCATCCACTCATTGCCCAAATCATCATAGGCGATGATTTCGTAATGAACCCCACGGAAGAGCTGGGTATCCACCTTAACCTGCAACTTGCCTTCTTCAGGCAGGGTAATCCGCAAATCTTCCGGACGGATGACCACTTGTACCTCTTCATTTGGACGCATACCACCGTCCACAGCCTCAAAACGCTTGCCGTTGAACTCAACCAGGTAGTCCTCAAGCATGCGACCAGGCAGGATATTGGACTCCCCGATAAAGGTCGCTACAAAATGGTTGATTGGCTCATCATAAATGTCAACTGGTGTCCCTGATTGAACAATTTCACCATCATTCATGACGAAAATCCAGTCAGACATAGCCAGCGCCTCTTCTTGGTCGTGAGTAACAAAGACAAAGGTAATGCCCAGACGCTGCTGCAATTCACGCAATTCGTATTGCATCTCGGTCCGTAGTTTCAAGTCAAGAGCTGACAAAGGCTCATCTAGCAAGACAACGCGCGGTTGGTTGATGATTGCACGCGCAATGGCCACACGCTGACGTTGACCTCCAGACAATTTCTGGATGGCACGGTTCTCATAACCAGATAAACGAACCATCTGCAGAGCCTCTTTGACACGGCGGTCAATTTCAGCCTTATCAACCTTGCGTAATTTTAGTGGAAAAGCCACATTTTCAAAGACGGTCATATGCGGGAAAAGGGCATATGATTGAAAGACAGTATGGACATCCCGCTTGTTGGTCGGAACATCATTGATCCGCTGTCCATCCAGATAAATGTCACCAGACGTCGCATCCAGGAGACCTGCGATAATATTCAAAATCGTTGATTTACCGGAACCAGAAGCACCAAGCAAAGTGTAAAACTTGCCTTCTTCCAGTTCAAAACTAATGTTTTTCAAGACAGTTGTTCCACTGTCCTCGAAGACCTTAGAAACGTCTTTAAATTCAATAATTGGCTTTTTCAATTCTCATAAATTCCTTCTTTAGGTAAACTAACAGATTCCAGGCTCTGTTGGGCCTATACCACCTCGTGGGCAAGAAAACTGCTCGTCATACTACCTGCTACGATAAGCCTCACCCCTCAACTGTACCGATGATTACAAACTATCACCGATAATCCGAACCTCTCTCTCCAAGGTTACTCCTGAAAATTCTTTGACTGTTTCAATGACATGAGCAATCAAGTTTTCATAATCCTGAGCTGACCCATCTGCTACATTGACCATAAAGCCTGCATGCTTTTCCGAAACTTCCACACCGCCAATACGATGCCCCATGAGACCGGCCTCCATGATGAGCTGGCCAGCAAACATTCCTGGTGGACGCTTAAAGACAGATCCACAAGAAGGGTACTCCAGTGGTTGCTTAAGCTCGCGCAAATGTGTCAATCGGTCCATTTCATATTTGATAACCGGATGATTACCAGGCTTCAAAGCAAATTTGGCAGATAGGACAATTGCCCCATTTTCCTGCAGGATGGATGACCGATAACCAAAGCGCAAATCACGATTATCCAATGTTTCGACATAACCAGCAGGAGTTAAAATTTGTGCAGATACCAAGATATGGGCCACTTCACCACCATAAGCACCGGCATTCATATAAACAGCACCGCCGACACTACCAGGAATGCCGCAGGCAAATTCAAAGCCAGTCAAGGAATGAAAGAGGGCAACCTTGGTCGTCTCAATCAGGTTGGCACCTGCCTCAGCCTCAATCGTATAGCCAGAAACCGTCACTGAGTTGAGCTTATCCATCCTGATAACAAAGCCCCTGATGCCACCATCACGGACGATAATATTACTAGAATTTCCTAAAACCTGCCAGGGAATACCTTCACGATTGGCAAATTCTACGATGCGTACGATCTCATAGCGATTACGTGGAAAAGCCAGGTAGTCTACTGCACCCCCGACTTTTGTATACGTATATTCCTTTAAGGGCTCATCAAATCGAATATCGATTCCCTCAAGCTCCTGTCTAATCTTATCCTTCATTATCATTCTCATTTCAAAAATAGATATACGGTTCATATTATACCAAAAATTTAACTAGATTACGATTATTTTTGGACAATTGCATCAAAAACAAAAAATACAGTTCCCTCAAGAACCGTATTTTGTTTAGGATACCTTAATCCCGTCTTTATCTACCTGTAGGATATGCACACTGCCGTCCAATTCAAGCTTTTCTATGGCAAGTTTAATGGCCTCTTCCTTATCCTTAGAGGCTAGTACCATAACGGTTGGACCTGCTCCAGAAAGGTAGGTTGCATAAGCACCCAACTCCTGAGCTGTTTGCTTGATGGGGCAAAATTCCTTGACCAAGAGTTGGCGATGAGGCTCGTGGAACATATCTGATTGGATAAGTTGACCAGCTTTTTCCAAATCACCGGACATAAGACTGGCAATAGCGACGTTGGCAATACTGCTTGCTGCCACGGCCTTCTTATAGCCCATCTGCGATGGCAGAACTCCACGGCTTTCACTGGTCCGCAGAGGATAGTTAGGAATAAAAGCGATAAAGCTGGCCTCTGGGAAGTCCGTCACAACAGCATGGACTTTCTTATTGACATAGCTGGCAATAACTAGATTTCCATAAATAGCTGGCGCTACATTATCAGGATGACCTTCTATCTTAGTTGCCAATTGCAACTTTTCTTCCTGGCTTAGGTTCAATTGACCCAATAGATTGGCCAACTCAATCCCTGCTACAATGACAGAGCTGGACGAACCCAAGCCACGGGCCAAAGGAACATCGCTTGTCATTTTCAAGCGGTGAGGTGGCAGGTTTTTGGAAACTTTCAAAGCTGTCTTAATCAGCAGATTACTCTTATCAGATGGAACATGCTCTAGGTCATGCTCAATAAACCATTCATCTGCAGGCGCTAGAATTTCAATGGCCAGGTATTTTGAGAGGGCAACACCGACCGAGTCAAAACCCGGTCCTATATTGGCTGAAGTAGCTGGAACTGTAATTTTCATGCTTATTCTCCCAAGACCTTGAAAGTATTTAAGACAGTGAAGTCCTCAGCCTGGGCAAGCTTTTCAGTCACATTTTCTAGCTGGGTCTTGCTCATCTCATGGGTCACGATAACCATACGAGCTGTCTCACCGTTTGCCTCCTTCTGCAGAATTTGCTTGAAGGAGATTTCTTCAGAGTTGAAAATTTCTGCCAAACGGAGCATTTTTCCGTTCTGGTCAGATGCTACGATAGAGAAATAATATTCGCTCATCACATCAGACGGAGCTGCCAACTGGAGCGGACGGCTATACTCATTAAATGCTTTGCCAATCGTACCGTCTTTCAGACGACGAACAATGCGAATCAGGTCGGCAGTCACGCTAGTAGCTGTTGGTTTTTGTCCAGCACCTGGTCCGTAGTACATAGACTGGCCGATACCAATGGACTCGACAAAGACCGCATTCATAACGCCATTGACACTAGCAAGCGGGTGATTTTTTGGCAGGAAGGTTGGTGACACTTCTGCTGCAATTCCAGAAGCTGTTTCACGAATATCCCCTACCAACTTGATGACATAGCCAAGCTCTTGTGCTACTGCTACATCTTCAGGTGTGATATTGGAAATTCCCTTGTGGGCAACGTGGTCAAAATCAACAGTCATACCAAAGGCAAATTGGCTGAGGATAACGGCCTTATAGGCTGCATCAATTCCTTCAACGTCGTTGGTCGGATCTGACTCTGCGTAACCTAGTTCCTGGGCTGTCTGCAGGGCTGTTTCGTAAGTCCATCCTTCGTCTAGCATCTTGGTCAGCATGAAGTTAGATGTCCCATTCAAGACACCCAAAACACGGGTAATATTATCCGCAGCAAGAGAATTGACTAAGGTACGCAAGACTGGGATACCGCCTGCAACCGCTGCTTCGTAGTAAAGGGCCAGTCCTTTTTCCTGAGCCAGAGTACGCAATTCACTGCCATGCACAGCCAACAGGTCTTTGTTAGCTGTCACGATATGCTTGCCTGCCTCCAAAGCGCGTGTGATGAAAGTTTTTGCTGGCTCGATACGTCCCATAAGCTCAACGACAATAGCAATGTCGTCGTCTGCCAAAATCTCGTCAATGTTGGTCACGAAATCATAGTCATGGCCTGCAGCCAATAAACGCTCTTTTTCCGCATCGTCCTTTACAAGAACCTTTGAAATCTCTATGCTGTCTTGGGCTGCCAATTCAATCTTTTCCTTATTTTCTGTCAGAAGGAATGGCACACCACTCGCTACCGTACCAAACCCCAATAATCCAATCTTAACTACCATATTATCTCCTTAAAACTATTTTTCCTATTATACCAAATATTCTGACTATTTGGCAAAAATTTTGGTATAATTAAAGTAGTAAGAAGAATTACATATATTGAGGTAGTGAATATGGCGAAGAGAAAGCATGGGCGGCACAAGCATCAAAAAGTGAAAAGATTTCCAGTAATATTTACTCTGCTGAGTGTTTTGCTGATTGGAACCCTTGTTTTTTGCCTCGTCTACTTCTATCAAGACCCAGGATCCAGAACAGACTTGGTCCAGCAAACTCCAGAAACCCCTAAAAAAGAGATTGATACAACTCCTTCACAGAAAACTGGTCCTGAAGAAGTAACTTGGGTTAAGCAAGAAAGTCCGGTCCGTCTGCCCATTCTGATGTACCATGCTATCCATGTCATGGCTCCTGAAGAGGCTGCCAACGCCAATTTAATTGTGGATCCTTCTACGTTTGAAAGTCATCTCAAGGCCCTCCAGGAAGCTGGCTATTACACCCTTTCACCTGAAGAAGCTCTGCGGGTTCTCAGGGACAATGAAGTTCCTGACGGCAAGAAAGTCGTCTGGCTAACTTTCGATGATAGCCTCTGGGATTTCCATAGCCATGCCTATCCTTTGCTTAAGCAGTACCAGATGAAGGCTACCAACTTTGTTATCACTGGTTTTACGGAAAATGGCACAGCGGGCTACCTGACTGTCGATCAGATGCTGGAGATGAAAGAGCACAAAATGTCTTTCCAAGGTCATACGGTCAATCATCCCGACCTGGCACAAAGCAGCCTTGAAAGCCAATCCATTGAGCTTTCCTACTCCAAACAATTCCTAAACCAGCAACTTAGTCAGGAAACCATTGCTCTAGCCTATCCTGCTGGTCGCTATTCAGCCGATACCCTGGCTTTGGCAGAAAATACCGGCTACCAATTGGGATTGACCACCAACCATGACCTAGCAACTGTTGATAACGGAATGCTTAGTTTAAATCGTCTGAGGGTATTGCCAACGACCACTGCCGACATCTTGCTAGAGATGATTCAAGCCGACTGACATAGAGATACAAGAAAAGATGACCTCATACGAAATCATCTTTTTCTTTTTATATTCCCTTGGACTGCAACAGCTGCGCATCAAAGTCTGTTGCTGGGCGCCAACCCTTGGCTAATAAGTCTCTGATATGGAGTTTATTATAGAATGCCGCCATGACAATATTGACGATAAAGACAAGATAGCCCTTTTCTATTGAGTAGGCGTAGTTACCAAGAGCTGCATTGGCCAGTAGCATAATAGCCGCCCATTTCCAATCCCGTCTAAAGACGGCAACCCACATGGTAAAAAACAGGGTCGTCCAAGAAAAACCAAGGGGAGCCTGTTTAAATTGCCCCCGATGATTGGTCAGATTTACTTTCATTTCTATCTCCTCTTCTAATGCATAATCCTATTATACACTAAATAGCCTGGGTCATGAAACTTCTGCTTTCCAAGACTTTGACCATAGCCGCAGCTGTATCAATGGCTGTAAAGAGTGGGATACCACCTTCAATGGCTGAGCTACGAATGACTTGACCATCCGAGTCTGCCACACGCTTTTTACCAACTGTATTGACAATGGCTTGAATTTTTCCAGCTCGAACCAGACTTGGAATATCGAAACCACCTACATCACCAACTTTATTGACCAAGGTAACAGGAAGTTGGTGGTCCGTCAGATAGGCTGCCGTTCCGCTAGTCGCAAAAATGCCATACCCCAAATCGTGGAAACGACGCGCCAGCTCCAAGGTTTCTTCCTTATCTTCATCCGCAATGGTAAAGACGACATTGCCAAATTCTTCCAAGTGCTGGTAGCTAGCTTCAAATGCCTTGTAAAGTGCTTTTTCAAGCGTCACATCTGAACCCATGATTTCGCCCGTTGACTTCATTTCAGGTCCCAAAAGACTGTCAACCTTCGCCAATTTTGTGAATGAGAAGACTGGAGCTTTGACGTGGACCTGCTTGCTTTCTGGATAGAGACCGTCTGCATAACCAAGTTCTGCCAAGGATTGACCCAAAATCAATTTGGTCGCGACTTGAGCCATCGGAATGTCTGTCACTTTTGACAGGAAGGGAACGGTTCGGCTGGCACGTGGATTGACCTCAATGACATAGACCTTTTCGTCCTTGATAACAAACTGAATGTTCATCATACCGATACAGTTGAGACCAATAGCCAATCGCTTGGTGTAATCAGCAATGGTTGCTTGTACCGCTGGCGACAGGGTTTGAGGTGGGTAAACTGCCATCGAGTCACCCGAATGGACACCTGCCCGCTCGATGTGTTCCATAATTCCCGGAATGAGAACATCCTTGCCATCAGAAATCGCATCTACTTCACACTCTTGACCAACGATATAACTGTCAACGAGAACAGGGTGCTCAGGACTAGCCTTGACCGCCGTCCGCATGTAGGAACGTAGGTCATTTTCATTTTCAACAATCTCCATGGCACGCCCACCCAAGACATAAGATGGACGGACAAGGACTGGAAAACCAATTTTGCGGGCCGCTTCAAGAGCCTCTTCTTCATTGGTTGCGGTTTGACCTGGTGGCTGCGGGATGTCCAAGTCTTTCAGAGCTTTTTCAAACAAATCGCGGTCCTCAGCCCGGTCTAAATCTGCTACCTGAGTTCCCAATATCGGAATACCAGCCTTGGCAAGCGGTTCAGCCAAATTGATGGCTGTCTGCCCACCGAATTGCACAATGACACCTTTGGGCTGCTCCAAATCAATCACATTGAGTACATCTTCCAAGGTCAAAGGTTCAAAATAGAGCTTGTCCGAAACCGAGAAATCTGTCGAAACAGTTTCAGGGTTGGAGTTCATGATAATAGCCTCGTAACCTGCTGCCTGAATGGCTTTGACAGAGTGAACCGTCGCATAGTCAAATTCAACCCCTTGACCGATGCGGATTGGCCCAGAACCTAACACAAGGACCGATTCCTTGTCTGATTTGATGGATTCATTTTCCCAAGCATAGGTTGAATAGAAATAAGGCGTCGCGCTCTCAAATTCTGCTGCACAGGTATCCACCATTTTGTAAACTGGGACAATGCCATTTTCAGTCCGGAGCTGGCGAATGTAGCATTCCGTTCGCCCCCACAGCTCTGCTATTTTACGATCTGCAAAGCCGTATTTTTTCGCTTTTTTGAGGACATCTAAGTTATCAAAATGAGTCGCCAATTCCTGCTCAAGCTCTATAATATGCAACAACTTATCAAGGAAGAACAGGTCAATCTTGGTTAATTGGGCTAGTTCCTCAATCGTATAGCCACGACGAATGGCCTCAGAAAGGTAAAAGAGTCGGTCGTCCTGCGCTTTGACAATCTTTTCCACTAAGTGATCGTCCGGCACTTGGCTGAGTTCTGTCATTTCATTGTGATAAACACCGATTTCCAAGGAACGGCAGGCTTTCAAAAGGCTTTCTTCAATGTTCCGTCCGATGGCCATGACTTCCCCTGTCGCCTTCATCTGTGTTCCCAGACGGCGCTCCCCTTTTTCAAATTTATCAAATGGGAAACGGGGGATTTTAGCAACTACGTAGTCCAAAGCAGGCTCAAACATGGCATAGGTTGTCCCAGTTACTGGGTTAATCATTTCATCCAAGGTCAAACCAACCGCAATTTTTGCCGCTAATTTGGCAATAGGATAGCCAGTTGCTTTTGAAGCCAAGGCTGACGAGCGTGACACGCGCGGATTAACTTCGATGACATAGTATTTGAAACTATGGGGATCCAAGGCCAACTGGACATTACAGCCACCTTCGATTTTCAAGGCGCGAATAATGCTGAGGCTGGCATCGCGGAGCATCTGGTTTTCAATGTCTGACAGGGTTTGAGTCGGCGCAAATACGATAGAATCTCCTGTATGAATTCCCACAGGGTCAAAGTTTTCCATGTTACATACGACCAAGGCATTGTCTGCCGCATCGCGCATCACTTCGTACTCGATTTCCTTGAAACCTGCAATTGAGCGCTCAATCAAACATTGAGTTACTGGCGACAATTTCAAGCCATTTCCTGCGATTTCGCGGAGTTCTTCCTCGTTGGCACACATACCGCCGCCTGTACCGCCCAGCGTGAAGGCCGGACGCACAATAACAGGGTAGCCGATAGAATTGGCAAAGTTCAACGCCTCATCAACGGTCGTCACAATTTCAGACTCAGGAATGGGCTGATTGAGATCCTCCATCAATTGTTTGAACAAATCGCGGTCCTCAGCTTGGTCAATGGCCGACAATTTTGTTCCCAAGAGCTCAACACCCAGCTCTTCCAAAATTCCAGCCTTGGACAATTCCATAGCCATGTTGAGACCTGTTTGTCCACCAAGGGTTGGCAAGAGAGCATCAGGACGCTCTTTTCGCAAAATACGACTGACAAATTCCAGCGTAATCGGCTCGATATACACCTTATCCGCAATTTCCTTGTCGGTCATAATTGTTGCGGGGTTAGAATTGACCAGTACAACGCTGTAGCCTTCTTCTTTCAAGGCCAAACACGCCTGCGTCCCCGCATAATCAAACTCCGCAGCCTGACCAATAATAATCGGACCAGATCCAATCACCATAATTTTTTTAATATCGTTTCTTTTTGGCATAATGTATGATACAAAGCCCGTTAAGAGGACAAAGCGAAAATAGGAAACGCGCCGCTGATGCTTCAAGCAGCCAAACGACGTTTATCTTTTACACACAGTCCTTAGAGCATGTTCGAATTTTAAAATCAAATCGTACTCGAACCTGTATCTTCTCCTTTCTATTTGTCAACTCACAGGTTGACATTAAATAAGATCAGTCCGACGTTAGGAAAGTCAATTCGATACTAATTGGCTTTCCTAACTAGTGCAAGGGATAGCCTGACCTCCATAGAGGCAGGCGTAGGGAAATGAGTTGCGTGCAACCATTGACCTGTCCCTTGCCTTTCTATTTTCTATCTCTCTGGATAGAATTAAATAACTTTCTGACGCTTAGCAACCATTCAACTAGCGTTCTTGCTTAAATGAATCCATCAAGTCCATAAATTCGTCAAATAAATAGCTGGCATCATGCGGACCGGGTGCTGCATCTGGGTGGAATTGCACTGAAAATCCGGGAAGGTATTTGTGACGGACGCCTTCGACAGACTTGTCGTTGATTTCCTCGTGGGTAATCATCAAGCAATCCGGCAGTTCCTCGCGTGACACTGCATAACCGTGGTTTTGACTGGTAAAATCAACACGTCCTGTCGCAATTTCGCGCACGGCATGGTTAAATCCACGGTGACCGAATTTCATCTTGTAGGTCTGGGCACCATTTGCCTTCGCATACAATTGATGGCCCATACAAATACCGAAAATCGGAATCTTCCCTTGAATACCACGAATCATATCAAGCGCCTCTGGAACATCATCTGGGTTCCCCGGTCCATTGGACAACATAACACCGTCTGGAGCCAGAGCCAAAATTTCCTCTGCGGTCGTGTCATAAGGAACGACAGTTACATTGCAATCACGCTTGGCCAATTCACGTAAAATCGAATGCTTGAGACCAAAATCGACCAGTACAACGCTCCGACCGACACCCGGAGCAGGATAGGCTGTCTTGGTAGACACCTGCTCAATATTATTGGTCGGCAAGACTGTCGCCCGTAGCTGATCGGTCAAATGTTCAACACTATCTCCAACATTAGCCAAGGTCGCCTTCATCGTCCCGTGCTGACGAATAATCTTGGTTAAAGCTCGCGTATCAATCCCTGAAATACCGGGAATTTTTTTAGCTTTCAAAAATTCATCCAAGGTCAATTGGTTGCGCCAATTACTAGCACGACGGGCCCACTCACTGACCACCACACCCTTACAAGTTGGCGTGATAGATTCGTAATCATCGCGATTGATACCATAATTTCCTACCAAAGGATATGTAAAGGTCAAAATCTGACCGTTATAAGATTGGTCGGTAATGGACTCCTGATAGCCTGTCATTCCAGTAGAAAAAACCAGCTCTCCAGTCACATCAATATCCGCTCCAAAGGCCTCGCCCTCGAAAATTGTTCCATCTTCTAAAATTAATCTTCTTTTCGTCATATCTACCTCGTTGATTCTCTCAGGAATCCTTTAACGTTTTGAAATTATATTCACAAAGGGGGCAGAAAACCAGCCTTAGTTAAATGTGCCGAGCTGTGAATACAGGTTCTATACCTTACCATTTACAATCGCCTCCAAAATCGCCATTCGGACAAAGACGCCGTTTTGCATCTGACGAACAATCCGCGATTTGGGAGCCTCTACCAGCTGGTCATCAATTTCAACATCACGATTGACAGGCGCAGGGTGCATAACAATCGCCTGTTCCTTCAAGCGCTTGTACCGTTCCCCCGTCAATCCATGTAGACGATTATAGGTTTCTTTTGAAAAACTTTCTGATCCATCGTGGCGCTCATGTTGGACACGCAGAAGCATCAAGACATCCACTTCCTCGACAATATCATCAATCGCAACATGTTGACCGTAGACATCAAATTCCGCCGAATACCACTCTTCTGGGCCGGTAAAGTAAATATCTGCCCCCAGTCGCTTGAGGATTTGCATGTTGGACTTTGCAACCCGCGAGTGAGTAATATCGCCTGCAATGGCAATTTTCAGATTTTCAAAGGTGCCAAATTCTTCATAAATGGTCATCAAATCCAGCAAGGACTGGCTTGGGTGTTGCCCAGAACCGTCCCCACCATTGACAATGGAGGTCTGGATGCTCGGACTATCAATCAATTGTTTGTAGTAATCAACCTCGGAATGGCGGATGACACAAATATCAACGCCCAAGGCTGACATGGTTAAAATGGTATCGTACAAGGTCTCGCCCTTGTTGACCGAGCTGGTTCGAGCATCAAAGTCAATCATGCCCATATCCAAGCGCAGCTCCGCCATTTCAAATGACTTATGCGTTCGCGTCGAATCTTCAAAGAAGAGATTGGAGGCATAATACTTCCGACTTAATGTAACGGACTCGCCTTTCTTGAAAGCCAGTCCGCGTTGAATGAGACCCAACACCTCTTCATTCGAAAGTGTTTCCATTGTTACCAAGTGTTTGAGAGAAACCTTACCATCTACAATTGTCATGATACTACCTGCCTTTTTGTGCCTGACCTATTCTGCCTCTACTAATAAAACTGCGTCATGACCGTCAATTTCAGTCATGTGAACGATAATTTCCTCCACCCGACTGGTCGGGATATTTTTCCCAACATAGTCCGCACGAATTGGCAATTCCCGGTGGCCACGATCGACCAAGACAGCTAAACTAACACGAGCAGGTCTGCCCAACGATACGAGATTGTCAATGGCGGCACGAATGGTACGTCCAGTGTAGAGAACGTCATCCACCAAAATAACATCACGATCATTGACATCGGCGGTGATGCTGGTGGTATCTTCTTCTACTTTCACATCGTCGCGGAAGGGCTTGGTATCTAATTCTCCCAGAGGAACATCAATTCCTTCCAACTGTTTCAGACGTTCTTGAATCCGTCGGGCAATGAAAACACCTCGTGTCTTGATACCAGCCAAGACGATATTGTCCAAATTCTTATTGCGCTCGATAATCTCATAGGTGATACGGGTAATTGCCCGTTTCATGGTCATATCGTCTACGATTTCTTTGGTTTTCATTCTAAACCTCCATAAATATGATACAAAAAAACTCTCCCTTTCAGGAGAGTTCAGAAAATACAGGACCAGTGCATGAAAAACTCCAACAGAATTTCCCATCTTGTATGTCCACATTTGCTCAATGCTCTCCTTACCTGTCTCTCTGGACAGCACTTAAAGGATTTCTAGCATCAGTATAGCACACTTTACCTACGGCGACAAATTCTTACTGTAAAAAATTTAATAATCTTCGTATTTTGCTTAGAATGGTGCTGATTTAGCCAAAAAAGACTGTGGTTTTAGGGATTTTACACCCGCCAAAACATAACCAAAGAGCAGATAGGTCACAAAGATAATGGCGCAGTAGGTCAAAACGTAGTTCCAGCCATACTTGGGAACATTGAGAAAGAAATAGGCAAATGGACTATCTTTGGCGTCAGGAATAGGAATCTTGAGGAAAAATCCATTGACCAAGCCAAAAGCCATGTAGGCAAGTGGCAGACTGGTCCACCAAACGGGGTCCAACCACTTGTACTGTCGCAGCCGATCGACAATGAGCGTATCCAGCAAGAAACAAATGGGAACGATATAGTGGCAGAGAAGATTTTCCACGCGCCAAAAATGCTCAGCCAGCGGTGCCAACATGATATGATAGACCACACAGGTTATCATGATGGACATAGTCACACCAGCCTTGATTCGCAGAAAGTTCTGGTCTTGCAAATTTTGGCCCTTGTTCATGGCATAGACCATATAGACCGCAAACACAGAAACCAGCAAGTTGGATTGCACCGTGTAGTACATGAACATGCCAATACCATATTTAATGATTTCTAGAGCTGTTCCCGTAATCGCTAAAGCAGCCAGCAAACAACGACTGTAAAATAGAATACTTTGATTCTTCATAGTTTCCTTTCTTATATTAAAACCTTTTTCAGACTTTCCTGAGGTGAAGGCGGACGGAAGTAAACTTTCTTGTTTCTAGGTTTACTCCTCAAACAGTCCCCTAGACTGTTTGAGCTACCTACGGAATTCCATACCTAGTATTTGAGCCTTTTGTCGCTTTCTTATTTCCAAGCAACAACCTACGAAGTTCTGAGAGACCTTTGTAGCCCGAAATACTCCGAATGCCTGAAACGATAACGTTTCAGGCATTTTCATCACAGCGGAAAGTCGCGGTTTGGGCTCACTCCGCTCGCAAAATAAAATAATTTTTTGTTTTATTAGCAGAGCTACTCAGATTATTTGAGCCAATACATAGTTTGTCTACGTCTTGAAAAGACTGGATTTCCCAGTCTAATTGCTAAATCTTCTTCACAAATTCTGATTTGAGTTTCATGGCTCCGAATCCGTCGATTTTGCAGTCGATATTGTGGTCGCCTTCAACGATGCGGATACCTTTAACGCGCGTGCCCTGCTTGAGATCCTTCGGTGCGCCTTTGACTTTCAAATCCTTGATCAGCGTCACTGTATCTCCATCAGCCAAGCGATTGCCATTGGCATCAATAGCGACTGGACCGCTCTCTTCCTCAGCAACCTCGGCTGGGTTCCATTCGTATGCACATTCTGGACAGACCAAAAGCGCGCCGTCCTCATAGACATATTCTGAATTGCACTGTGGGCAATTTGGTAAAGTTTCCATTCTCGTTCTCCTTCTTTTTTATCTGTATCAGTCTATCATCTTTTTGGAAAATGGGCAAGATGCTCTTATTGTCACTACTGAGTGGCTTGACGTAGTTTTTCCAGTGTTTCTTGGAAAATAGCTGGCGCATCAGCCGTAAATTCTACCAGCTCTCCCGTTCTCGGATGGGTAAATCCAAGCGTCTGAGCATGCAGAAATTGACCCTGCCCCTTGAGCGTTTTACGTGGTCCATAGGCCTCATCGCCAGCCACAGGATGACCGATATAAGCCATGTGAACACGGATTTGGTGGGTTCGTCCCGTTTCCAAGGTTAATTCAACCAAGGTATAGTCACCGAAACGTTCCAAGACTTGAAAACGTGTGACTGCTTCCTTGCCCTTGGCTGTGACTGCCTGTTTCTTACGATCTTTCTCCGAACGACCAATCGGTGCCTCAATCATACCGCGGTCATTTGGCAGATTGCCGTGGACAATGGCAATATATTTGCGGAGGGATTTCTTGGCTTTCAATTCCTCAGCCAACCTGGTGTGGGCCTCGTCATTCTTTGCAATCATGAGAAGACCAGATGTGTCCTTGTCAATCCGATGGACAATTCCTGGACGAAGCACACCGTTGATACCTGACAAATCCTTGACATGATACAAAAGCGCATTGACCAGTGTACCAGATGTGTGGCCCGCAGATGGGTGAACAACCATCCCTTGAGGTTTATTGACCACAGCCACATCCGCATCCTGATAGACAATTTCTAAAGGAATGTCTTCTGCTACATAGTCAATTTCTTCGACCTCTGGCACCTGATAGGTTAGGATGTCACCAGCTTGCACACTATATTTTGCTTTTTTGGCTTGGCCATTGACCAACACCTGACCAGACTTAATCTGTTCATTGGCAACTGAACGGGACAAATCCGTCAAATCTGCCAAAGCCTTGTCCAAACGGACACCGCCTGTCTCAACTCTTACTTCCATTACTTTCTTCTTTCAAAATACAAATAAACAGGAGCCCAACTCCCACCGACAGACACATATCAGCCACATTAAAGACCGGGAAATTGATAAAATCCAGCTGGAACATATCCACCACGTAGCCCAGACGGACACGGTCGATAAAATTTCCCAAAGCCCCCGCCATCATCAAGGACAAACTGAACAAGGTCAAGAGATTTCCCTTGATATTTTTGACATAATACCAGACCAAGCCAATCATGACAACTACTGTAACAATGGTGAAAAACCACTGCTGTCCCTGCAAAATAGACCAAGCCGCACCATAATTTCTCAGATAGGACAAACTCATAAAACCTGGCAAAAATTCCCGACTGGCGTGCAATTCAATATTGGCTACGGTCCAAGCCTTGACCAACTGGTCCACACCGATAAAAGCCACTGCCAAAAGTGGCAATCCAAACTTACGCATTTTCTTCCTTCTTCTTATCAAAATAAGCCTGCATGGTATCGACAAAATCAAGCGCACAATGGCTCAGTTCATCGCCAGCCCGCTTGACATAGACCATGCGGTTATCCACCTTCCCCTTAAAGGGAATGACCGTAATCCCATTGACCGACTCGTCATCCAAAAATCCTGAACCCGTCGCATAGGCGTCCGTCCGCTCTAGAATCCCATTCAAGGTAGCGCGATCCGTCACATCAAAAACAACCGACGAATCCGACGTGTCAATCAAATTCTCAGAATAATAAAGATAAGCCTCTTTTTCTTGGGTAAATCGGACCGTTGGCAAACCAACCAAATCCTCAGCCTCAATCTCTGCCTTTGCAGTCAAAGGATGACCCTCCCGCAGGTAGATATGGGTCTGAAACTCCGCCAACTCAATCGCCTGCAAATGCAATTTGTCCAGCTTTTGCATAATCCCCTTGGTATTGCGATCGTTGAGATAAATAATTCCCAGCTCACTATAACCCTGCGCCACCTCATCCAAAATTTGTACCGTAGTTGACTCAAAAATCCGGAAATGTGGATATTGAGGATGCTGCCGAGAAAAATCCGTAATCAAGGGAGGCAAGAAATCATAGTGCTGACTGCTGATAGAAAAAGTTTTTTCACCTTCTTCTGATTGCAAATAAAGATGCTCAAATTGATCAAAGCCCTTGACTAAACTCTGAGCCTTCTCATAAAATTCCATTCCTTTTTGGGTCAAAAAAGTCCCAGAACTGGTCCGACTGAAAATCTGAAAACCTAGCTCTTTTTCTAAATCTTTGATGGAAATGGATAGGCTAGGCTGAGATACGTACATTTTCTCCGCTGCCTCACGAAAAGTCCCGCTGTTGGCAATCGCCACAACATAGCGAAGCTGTTGAATATTCATCGATCCATCCTTTCTTCATTCCATTTTTCCTATCTTTCTATTATACCACATAATAAAACCACCAGCAAAATTACTGGCGGTAAGTGACTATAACTTTTTAATCATGATAAGACAGGGATTCCATTCGTCCCACAAGTTTGGAAAAACTTCCAACTTAGCAAAGCCACAAGAGTGATAAAAGCCAATCGTCTGATCATATTCTTTATAATGCCCTTGGTCAACCGTTTTGACTTGTAGATAGGCATAAGATTTTCTCGCCTCTCCTTCTAATGCTTGCATCAACGCTAATCCCAGTCCTTTTCGATGATGAGATTTTTTAACACCCATACAGTGAACTTCCCCACAATCGTCAGAGGTGCTCGTTAAGGTTACGAATCCTACTGGCTCATCTTCGTCAAATGCGGCCCACAATGGCAGCAAACTCCCATCCTGAATATATTCTTTAGTACTTTCAGGTAAGCCAAACCACTCAGGTAAATCTGCTAATACCGTTTTAATAATCTCAGCTTTTTCAACTGAATCCCTTATTGCTACAATCTTCATTATTTTCTCCTTTCGGAGGTTAATTTGCCCTAACCTCCTTACTCTTGATTCCTTGTTTTCTGAAACATCTTACTATTCCTTTCATTTGAATCGCCTCCCTTCATTCTATTGTATGGTTATACTACCATATATTGCTCTTGTCAGTCAACCTAGATTAACATGTTCATTTTCAACTGATAACTTTTTATATAGCTACCAATGCCTGACCATTTCACACCAAGCCCTTGGCAAATGAAAAATGGGTATCAAAACAAAAAAACAGGCCTTCCTAAATCTCGGAAAGCCTTTGTTAAGCCATTTTCAGACTTATTTCGCGATTGGGTAAACAGATACTTGTTTCTTATCGCGACCTTTACGTTCGAAGCGTACAACGCCTTCTACTTTAGCGTAAAGAGTGTCATCTCCACCACGACCTACGTTAGCTCCTGGGTAGATTTTAGTACCACGTTGGCGGTAAAGGATTGAACCACCTGATACAGTTTGGCCGTCAGCAGCTTTCGCACCAAGGCGTTTCGCTTGTGAGTCACGACCGTTTGACGTTGAACCTCCACCTTTTTTGTGGGCCATAAATTGCAAGTTAGCAAGATTCAAGTTTAACATATGTTATTCCTCCGAATTTCTGTAATGATTGCTTCAAGCTACGCCTTAAGCGTTGATAGCGTTGATAACAACTTTTGTGTAAGGTTGACGGTGACCTTGTTTGCGGTGGCTACCTTTTTTAGGTTTGTACTTGAAGGTAACAACTTTTTTCTGTTTACCTTGCTTTTCAACAGTACCAACAACAGTAGCGCCTGCTACAAGTGGAGTACCCACAACAGTTTTCTCACCACCAACAAGAACTACTTCTTCGAAAGTAACTTCTTGACCTGCTTCAACGTTCAATTTTTCAACGTAGATAGCTTGACCGACTTCAACTTTAACTTGTTTGCCGCCAGTTTTAATGATTGCATATGTGCTCATTATGCACCTCCTATGATTTTTGGGCCTTGCCCGAATTTAATGTGAAGACTCGCCTAGTACCGTGGGACGAACCACTTAAACGGTAGTCGTGCGGTTGCACAGGGTGTGCATAGTCAACACTCCTATTATAACAAAAACACCTGCAAATGCAAGTGTTTTGTATCATTTTTTTACATTTCAAAAACTTCGCTCTCCTGCTTGTTTGGCAAGAAAAGTGAAAGAACGATTCCGACAAGAGCAGGCAATAACCATGCTAATGATTGTCCGGCCAATGGCAGAGCTGAAATGATTGTTGAAATAGCTGTCCAACCAAATTGACCAGCCAAAACTTCTACCAATGACAAAGCTGTCACTAGTCCCACAGTTAATTGCATACCGTAAGTAGAAAGCGGTACAAATTTGTTAACAATGGTAATCAAGACAATACAGATAGTGATTGGATAGAGAACCAAAAGAACTGGAACTGAGAAGGTGATGATATTGTTCAAACCGAGGTTGGCAATCCCAAAACCAATCAAAGTAAAGATAGTCGCATATACTTTGTAGCTAAAACGTGGGAAACGCTCAGCGAAAAATTCACCTGAAGAAACAATCAAGCCAGCCGTTGTCGTAAAGCAAGTAACGATAACCATAGCTGCCAAGAAAATTTGTGCACTTGGACCAAAAATTGCCTGTGTAGCTTGCGAAAGAATATATACACCCTTATTGGTATCGGACGCCAAAACATCAGCAGGTACTGGGAAATGATTTCCAAGGAAGGCCAAACCGACATATAGAGCCGAGAAAGCTAGGGCCACAACAAGACCAACTGACCAGATGGTTGAGATATATTCCTTTTTGCTTGAGAAACCAAGTTGTTTTAAGGTATTCACCGCTACAACACTAAAGGCAATAGAAGCAAGTGCGTCGAGTGTATTGTATCCCTCGATAAATCCTGTACCAAATGCCTGTCCTGCTGAGTAAGCTTCCGAAGCTGGTAACGGACTTGTTGATCCGTACTTAACAATACCAAGCACAACCAAAATCACAATCAAAATCGCAAAAACAGGGGTTAAAATACGTCCGATACTATTTAAGATTTGAGATGGATTGAGGGCAATCAGATAAGCTGCCACAAAGTAAAGAGCTGTAAAGCCAAACAACCAAATTCCAAGGTTTGCTTCGCCCAATAATGGCGCAATACCAATTTCGAAGGACGTTGTAGCCGTACGCGGAATGGCAAAGAAAGGACCAATCGCCAAATACAAGGCAACAAGATAGATTGTTGCAAAGGCTGGAGAAATCTTACGAGAAATCTCATGTACATAACCTTTTGGGTTTAAGGTGCCGACGATCAAGGCAACGACAGCAATACCGACACCCGATACAACAAATCCTAAAATAGCTGGCCAGAAATTCTCACCAGATAAGACACCAAGTGCAGGTGGGAAAATCAAGTTTCCTGCACCAAAAAACATACCAAACAGGAGTAATCCTGTTAGCGCTCCTTTTTTCATAAAAACTCCTTCTTATCTTTTTCGAAAGTCCATTATACCACAAAAATTCGATTTTTTTCCGAACGTTAGGTTATTAAGGTAACGACACCTAAGTCAAATAATTAAAAAACGCATCAAATCAAGTTAAAATTAACCTTCATTTGATGCGCGAATGAATTTCTTTCTAAAGCTGTCTATTCTTTCCCAACCGTGTCAGACATTAAACTTCATCAACAGTTTACAGTAAATCTTCGATTAAATTGTCAATCTCATCTTTTGCTTCCACTTTTGGTGTAATTTCAGTTACAATAATCCCTGCAACAGCTCGTTCCACCAATCCTTCTACATCCATGCGAGCTTCGTACTGCTCGACATGTTTGATTTTCGGATTGGTTTTTGGACGGTCAGGGGCAAAGATGGTACAGCAATCCTCAAATGGCTGGATGGAAATATCAAAGGTATCAATTTCTTGAGCAATATCAATGATTTCCAACTTGTCCATGGTCACAACTGGACGGATAACAGGTGTATTGGTCACTGCATTGATGGCCTGCATAGACTCCAAGGTCTGACTTGCCACTTGTCCTAGACTTTCACCATTGATAATAACCATGGCACCACGTTCTTCACGAACTCGGTCTGTAATCCGCATCATGAAACGACGGGTCAAGGTCATCAAATAAGCTTCAGGTGCTTTTTCCTTAATTTCTTCCTGAATTTCTGTAAATGGCACTTCGATAAAGGTGATATTGCCACCAAAGGCTGTCAATTTACGGGTCAAATCATGGGCTTTTTTAAGAGCACCTGGGCTAGTATAAGGAGGACTTGCAAAGTGGAGAGCTTCGATTTCTACCCCACGTTTCAGTGCTAAATAGCCCGCAACTGGCGAATCAATACCACCTGATAGCATCAGCGTACCCTTGCCAGATGTACCAACAGGAAGACCGCCTGCCCCCTTGATTTCTTCATGGGAAATATAAGCAGCGTCAGGACGAATTTCCACTCGCAGCGTAATATCTGGTGACTTCATCTGTACCTGTACATTTGGAATTGCTGTGAAGACAGCATCACCCAAAACTTGATTGAGGTCGCGGCTATCCAATTCAAAACTATGGTCGCTACGACGTGCTGCAATCTTGAAGGTCATTCCTTCCTTGTAAATGGACTGCATAATCTCCACAACCGCCTCTTTCAAGGCTGGAACAGACTTTTCAATCTTATAAGATGGTGCGAAATTTTGGATCCCAAAAATCTTCTTCAAAGAAGCTGAAACTTCCTGATAATCTGCCCCGTTCAAATAGACATGACCACGGTCACGGTCAAAATAAACCGTCACTTCTGGGTAAATAGAAAGGACATGCTTGATATTATTGCGGAGTTTGTTGACAAACCGCATCTTATTTTTTCCTTTAGTTGACAATTCGCCATAGCGAATCATAATTTCTGAATAGTTCATGCTACCTTACTTTCTGTGTATTGTGATAAATTTGCTTGAAAATGGTGAGAAATTGCTCGATTTGCCCCATGTCGTTATCATCGTCTAAACTAATACGGACAGCCGTTTGAGCCAACTTCTGCGGAACACCCATGGCAATCAGGGTTCCAGCCGGTTTTCCAGCCTTAGACGAACAGGCCGAAGTTGTCGAAATGTAAATCTGATGCTCTTCAAAAGCATGGACAATCACTTCGCCACGGATATTTTTAATGCCGAATGTCACGATACTAGGCACAAAGTCATCCTGTCCAGAAAAGACTGTCACATCATTGTATTTACCCAATTCATCCACCAGAATCTGCTTCATAGCCGCCAGCCTCTTCTGGCTATCTACAGCCTTGTCCAAAGTCAAGCGGAGCGCCTTAGCAGTTGCTGCGATACCAGCCACATTTTCCGTTGTTGACCTCTTGTCACTCTCTTGACCACCACCTGTCAAAAGCGGAGAAATTTTCTTACCAGATTTGACATAGATAAAGCCGACTCCACGAATTGAATGGAATTTATGACCAGAGAAGGTCGCAAAATCAACGCGTTCCGTCAAAAATCGTTCTGTCGGGATTTTAGTGATAGCCTGAACAGCATCCACGTGGAAGGAAATAGTCGGTTTGTCCACCAGCAAGTCTGAAATTTCCGCAATCGGCTGGATAGAGCCAATTTCATTGTTGACGGCCATGACGGATACCAAAATCGTATCGGGACGTAACAAGCTCTCCAATGCCGAAACATCCACAAACCCTTGGGCATTGACCGGCGCAAAATCCACCTCAAAACCTTGCGTTTTGAGCCAAAGTGCTGACTCTTTAACCGCTGGATGCTCAATAGCTGAGACGATAATGTGCTTGCCCAGATGTGCCTTTTCAAAGGCCACTCCCTTGATGACCCAGTTGTCCCCCTCTGTACCACCAGAGGTAAAGAAGATTTCCTTGCTATCCTTGCCTAGCAGGTCCGCAATTTGCTTACGGGAGGCCTCTAAGATACGGGTTGCCTGACTGCCCAAATTATGCAGACTAGACGGATTGCCCCAAATTTTTGTCGCTACTTCTGTATAGGTCTTGAGCGCCTCGGGATAGACCTGAGTCGTCGCTGCGTTATCAAAATAAATCATGATGCCATTCCTTTGTTTGCAATAGTCCTATTTTATCACTTTTTACCAGCTTTCGCCAACCACCACTACGAAAAGACAGCCCACGGACTGTCTTGCATACCTATAAAATTTCTTTCAACCGTTCGATGTCAGCCTGGCTAGTTGACCAGCTAGTTGCAAAGCGTATGATACTGTGACTATCGTCATATTTTTCCCAGAAACTGTAAGCAATGCCTGATTCAGACAATTTCGGCAACTCTTCATTTTTGACGATGACAAACTGCTGATTGGTCGGCGATTTGAGGTGGAATTGAAATCCTTTTTCTTCCAAAATCTCTATAAGCTGCTCTGCCATTGCGATAGCATGACGCCCCAATTCAAGATACAAGTCATCAGTGAACAGTCGATCAAACTGGACACCAATCAATCGTCCCTTAGCTAACAAGGCACCGTGATGTTTGACAATAGATACAAAATTCTTTGGCTGATTATTCTTTGTAAATACAAGAGCTTCTCCCAACAAGGCACCAAGTTTTGTCCCGCCAATGTAGAAAACATCTGTCAGCTCTGCTATGGTCTGCAAATCAAGATCCGTATCGCGTGCAGCAAGCCCATAACCCAAGCGAGCACCGTCTAAAAAGAGAGGAATATTGTGCTGTTGGCAAACTTTGGACAAGTCTTCTAGCTCTGTTTTGCTATAAAGTGTACCATATTCAGTCGGGTGGGAAATATAAACCATTCCTGGATGAACCATATGAGCATGATTAGTATCAGCATAGAAATCTTTGATGAAGTTATCAACCCCACTTGCCGTTATTTTCCCTTCATGATGTGGCAGTGTCAACACCTTGTGTCCAGAAAATTCAATAGCACCTGCCTCATGTGTAGAAATATGGCCTGTATTTGCGGCAATCACACCCTCATAAGAAGCCAGCATGGAATTGATGGCAATCTGATTGGTCTGAGTACCTCCAGCCAGAAAAGTGATTTGAGCTTGAGGACAAGCGATCGCCTTTCGAATTTTCTCAATAGCTGACTGGGTATATTTATCCGTTCCATAGCCAGATAAACCTTCTTGGTTGCTAGCAACCAAGGCTTCAAGCAGAACTGGGTGGGCACCTTTGTTGTAGTCATTTTCAAAATGTAGCATGGTTGGCCTCCAAAATCAAAAGAATATAGAAAAAGCCTGCACACCAGGCTTCTTCTACTATTTAGTCCACCCTGAGGGAACAGGATGGAAAATCATGTAGTGATATGATACCAAAATATGTAAATTTAAGCAATTCTTTTACTACATTTTCGACCTATTCATACTCGTTCTTTCAAACTTTTGGGGCGAATTTGGGGCGGGTTACTTGTTATTTCATTAGCAAAATAAACCCTTTACTCCTGACTCATATTCTGTCATTTTGGCCATTTTGAGCAAATAGAAATCGAATCTCACAACCATTATTGCCAAAATGGCGATTTTGGCAAACAAAAAAGCCCCCAGCAATCGCTGAGGGCTAAAATTATAATCGTACTGCGCCAAGGCTAGTGATATCGTCATCGGTAAACACGCCTAATTCATAGTAACATCGTATCATGATACCCTGGGCTCGTCTAGATGGTCCGTTAGTATCTGCAGCATTAAAATACGCATTGGCAAAATTATATGTGCTCGAATCATTGACGGGGTTCGACACCTTGGCACCACCCCAAAATCGGGCTATCCCATTTAGAGATGCCACGGTTGTCAACGTGTTGCTTCCCATCGCAAAACGCATAAGTGTGGTAATAACACGGTATTCGGACGCTCTCTCTTGCGTTAACGGTTGAGTCTCAGCGTAGATATACGCTCGTTGGTCAACATTACCCAGCGTCAAACTAGAACCATTATCAAACCGAAATTGCCACGGGTTGACCGACTTGTCCAAAAACCAACCTGTCGGACCAAATCGATCTGCGTTAGCTTCAGATGCTACCTTACTACGCAACTCTTTAACATCACGACCGATTGCTTGAGCAAATTGAGTAAGATTATCCATATGACACTCCTAAGCTTTAGCAGCAGTGTAGACGGCAACCAAATCCAACCCGGCAATTGCATCCACCTTCTGACCAAGCTCGGCAATTTTCTGAACAACAGCCTGCTCAGCCTCACCATTCATAGCAGAAATTGCTTCTGCAATCTCTTTTAAAGTGTCCAACTGCTCAGGCACGCCATCGCCTAAAATATCTGCTTTTAAAGCCGTCTTAGCCTGCTCAATAGCTTGTGTCAAGGCCTCGTTTGATACCTTGCTACCTAAAGCTTGCTTCAATTCTTTAACATCTGCACCCACTGCTTGGGCAAATAATGTTAATTTATTTGTACTCATTTCTTACCTCATATCTTTCCTAAATTATAAAACATCAACAAATCAGGGATATCCTGTTCCTGCTCTACATACTCTTTGACAATTTTTCTAAGGCCATAGAGCTCAATAGCCTCGCCTGACACAAACTCACCCAAATTCTCATTGACCGTCAAGGTAACCGAATCCGTTGACGGGAATACATAGCCAGCGTGTTCCACTTCAACGGTATAATTACCAATAGGCAGAGCTTTTTCCAGACGGAAACTGACAACACTATCCACCACTTCCGCCTCAAACTCAATCATGCCTTTGCTTGAGTGGATTAGTTGAATTTTGACTGGACCGTTTAATTCTCGGCGATCTTCCGTCTTTAATTTTAACTTAAAGACAGATGATGTATCGCCTTGTTTGATAACAGAGCCGTTCAGCCACGTTAGTTTAGTCTTATCAGACATATTACCTCCTTATAATCTGCTCGTATATTTGAGCGCAATCCAACCCGCACCACTCTTGAGTTTGCCCCATTCATAGCCGTCAGCCCATGTGGTTTCTGTGATCGTATAAACGCCTTTTTTGATAAAGCCTTTTTTGCCAGCTTTTACACTAGGAGACTTACGGATGTTCAAATCAGTAACCGAAACTTTCACACGGAATGACCCAGATTGTTTTTGTGTTATTGCAGCTTTTGTGGCTGCTACACCTTTTGAAACTTCCTGAGCCATTTTGATTAGCTTATTCATATCAATACCACCAGGACATTCTGTTGCAGACACTTGTTTGTGTGGAACGATATGTTTCGCATCGATTGGAATATTATATCGCTTACAAATATCTGCAATCAGTTTTGCTGATGATTTATAAGTAGCCTCTGAAATCTTCCAGTCTGGACCCCATGTGGAATTCACATGCTCAATTCCAATCGAACGGCGGTTCATTGTTGAATCTCCTGAGTGGAAAGCTGAATACTGTTCACCGACACATCCCCAAATCTCATTGTCTGCAATTTCGTAATGAGCACTAGTCCAGTTGCCTGACGATTCGTACCATGTCTGCATAGCCACGTTTTTATTGGTAGTTGCGTTATGATGAATGACGATACGGTCAATAGTCATTCGACCATAACCGGTAACACCTTTTGATAGGTTAGAATACATCACATTTGGATTGAAGTGTGTTGTAAGCGATGAATATGTTTCTCTGTTATGGTTAATGGCTCCTGTTTTATTATCATACGGCAACCTAAACCAACCAGTCACACCAGCATAACTACGTTTGTTTTTTCGGACATAGCCACCGCCACCAATCTCTAACTGGTCATTGATGCCGTTGCGGTTATTGTCTGAGTAACCATCAATATTTTGCTCTAGCGTTGTCATACCTTTAGTATCCGCAGACACGACCACCCCGATATGACCATAATCTACACCATCACTTGCCACTGAGGACATGACGAAAAAATCACCAGCCTTTGGGATTAAATTGACATCGTTAGGATTATTGTAGATAACTTCTAGTCCTTGCGATTTAGCCTTTTTAAGGCAGTCAATGGCATTGGTGTAAGCTAGGTTTTTGTTGCTAAAATGCTGCACGATATGATCAATAAAAGCAACACATTGCATAATGTTACGTTGCAACTCTCCGTAGTTTAATTTCTTAAACAACTTGTATATTACAACTCTTCAAATTTCTTTGAAGTTCAGACTATATCTTCAATAGATTCTTATGTTATCGTTATGTTCTTTGTTGTATTTCTTGATAGCTTCAATTCTAGCTTCGTAAGCTTCTTTAGCTGTTGCGAAAGTTCCCAAGTATACTCGATGACTTCTGTCAATGTTGAAAGTTGCCTGAAATTTATCGCCTTTTAAATAGACTCCATGATAACCACTTTTCCCAACTTTGACATTTCGGTTTCGGCAATTCTCTTGTCTGGTCACCCAGCGACAATTCCCAGGTTCGTAATTTCTGTTGTTATCAATTCTATCCAATTGATATTCGTCACTCGGTGCCTCTCCTACATCATTGTAGAAAGCCATAAAATCGTTTTTCCATTCTTCGCACACTATGATTCCACGGCCACCGTATCTATCATAATGTTGATAGGTTTTTTGGTAGCACCTTTTTTTAATACCTTTCCAAGTATTATATACCTTTGTTCCATGCATGCCGTGTTTTTTATCAAACATATTGTTATCCTCCGTAATATCGTATAACAATATTATACCATACGGGGGACTCTGTGTAAATCTATTGTTCCGTGCTGTCTTACGATTGTAAGCACTTAGTCGTTGAAGCTTCTTCCTCTTTTACCAAGGAAGCTCGCCTGCTGATTGCCCAATCTTTATGATTTTCACTTTGCTCATCTCATTACTGAATAAGGTAGTACATAAAGCTCTAAGGGGGTTCCAGCAATTCTCGGAATTAGGAGGCCAATTTTCAACCACCATAAGGGTTAGTCGGCACCGTTACCTTTTGATTGAGCTTACTTTTAGCATAAGCTACAACTTCTTGTGCTGTTGTCATCATCTTCCTCCTCCAAAAACGGATAAATCACAAAGGCAATAGGCGCTAAAATAACTAGCGCCACTACTACCAATATTGCCTTGACTACTTTCATTTTCTATCATCCTTCGGCTCGTAGTAGTGCAGAGCCTGCTCGCTATCAGCAATCCCGTTTGTCGTTGGGTCATTGATGACACCGACCACAGTCAAAATGGACATGATTGTGCCAAAAGTGGTCTCCCAATCTTTTGGAACCCAGCTAAAACCTAATTGCTGTGCCAATAGTACAATCAATGGCACCAAGGTCCACCAAAATGTCGCGTTTCGTAATCGAACGCCCCAATTTATTTTATGCATATCAATTCTCCTTCAGGATAATGCGTTTTAGTTCCCGCACATCGTCACCCAGGCTTTTGACTTGCTCCGCAAGGACCAAGATAGCTTTGTTCTGCTCGTCATGATTATCGAGTCGGCGATTAGCACTCTCTTTAAATTCCTTGAGATTTTCGATGTCCTTTTCCAGGATTGTGATGCGGTTTTCCTGCTTTGTGATTTTGGCCGAAAAATTGGTCCACAATCCGACGACTGTGGACACAAATCCGACCAAGGCATATACATGCTCTGGTTTAATGTTCATTCACTATTCTCCTTTCGGAATATAGTTCGCCACACTCTCATCTGCAAGTTCAGGGTGTCCCATCAATTCCAACTGCGCCTTCACTTTCTTTTTAAAGATGCGCGGGACATCCTTAAATGCGAAATCAAAGTGCTCATCTACAATATTCATTGCCATTAACATTACCATCATTTTATTACTCCGTTTCTGTATCTGTGTTATCGGTAGAATTGTCGCTACCGTCGACTGTATCAAGGTTTTCAATACTTTCATCTTCTGGGACCTCGCCTTCTTCAAAGCTAGCATAGAACTCTGTCAGCATTTCCATGACAGAGCCATTGAGAATCGTAAACTTGTCTTCAACTGCCTTGAAGCGGTCATTACGCTCTTCTTCAGTGGCTTCCATGCGTTCCGTCAACTCGGTCTGTGCTTTCTGCATGTCGGCAAATTTTGTTTCAGCCTCTTGCATGAATTTCTTAGCTGATTTGACCACAGCTTCCATCTCTTCAATCTTCTGCACCGATTCAGCCATGGCACGGTCAGCGTACTCAGATTTAAAGTGAGCCTCACGAGCCAATTCGACCAATTCGGTCTCAGTCTTGTCCATGTGATTACCGACTACTTTTTCGGTATAGGTTGCGTAGCTTCCTGTTGTAGATGCTATAGCAATTTCTGTGTGTGTGATTTCTCCGTCAGATAAAAACGGATACTTCCCTACCACTTTCCAGGCTCTCATTCAGATACCTCCTCTGGTTTAGTAGCCTCGTCCAGTTGCTTGGTTAATTCAGCAACCTGCGCCTGCAGACTAGCGATGGTCTGCTGGCTTTCTTCCAATTGTGCTTCCACCGTTGCTTTATCCAAGGACAATTGAGCAATCTGTATGGCTAGTTTTGATTTGATATTTTCGTGCATATTTTCCTCCTAGACTTGTAATTTGTTGTAAAAATCAGTTTTGTTAATATAACTGTCCATCAGGCCTGATATAGCATTCCGTAAGTTTGGCAATTTCCAATCCCAGTTATTCGCCCTCAAATGGTTTAAGCAGTGTGCAATAGCTTTGATCGCATTAATGTACAGATTCATGTCAATGGTTTGGTTTCCCGTTTTAACTGTCTTAAACACATATCCCCTGCTTTCGTCAAAAGCATCTTTAAGGTATATTGTGTCTCCATAAAGCTCAACTTGGTCGAGTGTAGCATTGTGGTTATACCCAATTGTACTCCGAAAAATTCGGATGCCCGAGAAGCGACCAGAAGATTCTGAGTTAATACCATCGCCAGACGAAGTCACGCCTAGCCCTGCATACACACCGCCAGCATTTGCGTCAGCGGAAGATGCCACATCGTTAAAGTGCAAAAACGCTGTGTGTGTTCCACGTCTGCGTACTAATGCATTATTGGCAGAATTAAAATTAATTGTAGCATTTGTGTTAAATGAGATGTTAGCGTTATTCAGGTCCATCTGCATCGCATCATTCGTCGCGGACAGAATCCCTCCTGATATTTTACTGGCCGACAAGGTCACAGCCTGCACCTGCGTGATAAATGCATTCTTAGCAAACAGCTGTTCCAGATATGCCTCATTTGCGGTCAAGCCGGTAAAAAATGCTTGGTCAAATACAAGCTTACTACCATCGATACTACTCGCTTTAATCCGTGCAGCATCCAGCGTGCCAGTAGTAATCTTGCCAGCATCTAAGCTACCGATTTTTGCGGATGATATGACACCATCCTGTATATAAGTCGTACCAGTAATCTGCACCAACTTACCATCAATCTTGACAGACCCATCTTTGTTTAGGTTAAGTTGGTTGAGGACGGTTCCAGAGTTAGTCAGGTTTTGTACAGCCCATGAACCTACAAGTGTGCTGACTTGCGTTTTGAGTCCGTTAGCACCAGATACTTCCTGGACCAATCCTGCTGCAGTCTGCGTAACCTTGCTGACATTGTCTAAGATACTTCCCGCTGTGCCGACAGCACCGATAGTACGAGTGTGACTGTCGACTGTGTCTGTGACGTTATGTAAGGCTGTGACAGTGGCAAGCTCACTATAAGCTGGCTCCCAACGACTGAGCGGGATGTTGCCTTTAACTAAGGTTGCAAAACTAGCATTTGACTGCGTGGTATCAGACCAGCCACCATTTCGGTCTTTTACATCGCTACCAAAACGGTAAATTCGAAGTTTTGCAGGACGATTATTAAAATTTTGCAATTGATCAGTTGTCATCTGACTTTTCTTTTTGACAGTAAAAGTGGCTACCCAACTGTCAATGTTGGGGTCATACATAAGTCTCGTAGCACTTTCCTGCAATGCCGTTGTCCCGTATGGTGACGTTAATTGTAAAGCACCACCATTATAATAGACCATCGGCACATAGTTACCTGAAGCTCCATTTCCACGCCACCAATGGATGACAAAAGTGTAAGTTTTGTCTTCTTCCAGCGGTTCAACCAATTCATATTCCTTGGCAAGATACCCCGTGCTGGACCACGAACGATTTCCGTCTAAAATGAGATTACCTGACATCTCTGTCGGAATCAGCGCTTTAGTCTCACTTATAGTCCGACTAAAACTATCTGCCGTCTCTTGCACAAGATTTTGCACAGTCGTAGATAGCGCATACGGCTGCAAAGCACTATTTGTGATATACCCGCGGCCCGTGATATTATTATCCACCTGCGCCTTTGTCTGGTAACCTTTGCTAGTGATTGCTGACTCGACCTGTGTACTGGTCAAGCGCTGTTCAATCTGCCCTGCTTGTGTTCGTATAGTCGTCTCTGCCGTAGCCAAGCGCTGGTTGGTCGCATCAAAATCTGTCTTAGATACTTTAGTCGCGACTGCGTCACTAGTAATCTTAAGCTCTGATTTTGTCTGATTGACAGCCGTGGCTAGCGCATCTGTGACCGTTTTATCTGCTTTTAGTTCAATAGCTGATTGATTTTGCGTAATTGCGGTGCTATTGCTTTCAACCGTCTTTTTGACAGCATCAAAATCAATTTGAGATACTTTACTACTTACTTGATTGGCAACGTCATCAACTCGGACATCAACTGACTGGATTCGCTCTGTCAAAGCTGTATCTTGCGCTTGGACTAATCGATTCGCTTCTGCCACTGCTTCCGCTTTGAGTTGACTGCTACGCTGTATTGCACTAGCAGCATCCGCCTTAGCTTGGTCGGCAAGTAATTCGACAGACTGCGTTTTGGCCAATATTTCCGCAACCTGCCTATCGTGTTCCTCGGATTGGGCTTGCATGGATTGGGTGACTTGGGTGATTTCTTCTGCAATCCTATCTCTTAAAGCTTCACTGTCATAAGTCCGGAGGATTTCTTCCCAGACTTCTCCAGTCCACCGAAGCATGATTTTGTGGCCCTCATGCTCTGGATCTGGCTTAAACCAAATATCATTGATTAAGACCTTGCCTGGATACTGGACAGTAGGGTCTTCAGCGCCGTACCAGTTATTATTAAAACCATCTGCACTCGGCAGATGGTTTGGAAGATTCTGGACAAAAGTTGAAAATTCATTGGTAATAAACTGCTCCACAGCCTTGTCAGCAATGGTCTGAGCTTTGGCTTCGTTACTTTCGCCAATCCGGTCACCCAACTTAATGTCGCTAGATTGATTATTCAGTCGGTTAAAAGTAATTTCAAAAACTCGAGTGTCATAGTCCAGTTTTTTATCATGCCGAACCACTCGGATGGTATCCCCAATCTTGACCCCCTTCAAATAGACACTTGATGTCTTCAAGGTCAACTGCGGACGTGCAGCATCAATCAAGGCCTTGTAAGTCCGTTCAATCAAGACTTCTGGATTCTCTTCTTCCGAAAAGTCCACAAAGCCGATTTTAGGACGCATAGAGCCGTCAGCGTTCTTGATACCATATTGTCGTGTCATTAAGGGCAATTCTAGGTATTTCTGCCCTTTAGGCTTATCAACTGGTTTGCCTTGTGTCCTTGACCAAACCACATCTTCAAACGTAATTTTCCGACCATATCCGGCGCCAGTTTCCTCACCTTTGCCACGACCGATAAGGGCAGTAAAGATGTTAGTGCGTTCCACTTCTTGCAATATTTGCAAGGCATTGTGACCATAGACCACACGCTTACCAACCGCTTCACCGATTCTTTGCTTAAAGTCAATGTAACGGGCACCGATACGATTGCCGTTCATCTCGACAAAGAATTGCATCTCCAAGTCCCAAACTTCACAGACCTTTTTCAAGGCATCGAAAATCGATGTGTAATAAAAATTGGTACTGTGTGGAGTGGTTTCTCCAACAAAACGAGCCTGCCAGTTGGTACCAGCAAGCAAGTCTGTAATCACATCACGGGCAAAGGCATTCTGAGGTCGTTTGTCATAAACTGGTGACTTACGAAGCTCCTCAATCCCCGACTGAACACCAATTAAGGTTGTCAATTCGTCCGAAGATTTTTGGGCAACGTAGAAATAATGAAAAGTATGAGCATCTTCCATGGTCTGAATAGCCATGTATTCGACCTGCTCCAGCTCATCCGCATTCAATCCTTTGAGCTCGACCGTCAAACGGTCAGACACGTAGCGTTCAGTGGTCAATGCGTATTTCTGCAGGGCAGTCTTGACAGCTGACTTTCTGACAATCTTTATCAGCTTTTCATCTTTATCAAATAAATAAATCACGCTCTCTCATCCCTCCAAACTACATTTTTTACTGTGGCATTCTTTGCCGTGATAGTATCTCCATTCTTGACCGTGAATTGTTCCAGCGGACTGAACCGCTCCAGCTCACTGAGGATGTTTCTTCCGTTGTAGGTGGCAGTTACTTCTTCATCTCCAAATGTGACCACAATGTCTTTTCCTGCGGCATAAGAGCCAGAGAATGATAAAATCTTTATGCCGTTGATAATCTGTACCTGGTTAACCGTCCCAGTCGGTGTGACCGTGATAGATTCAGGCAAGACTTCAATGGCATCAGATAAAGAAATAAGCCCAGTGGAATTCTGGGCATTTTTCTTTTTGTAGCCGTCCGGAACTATCAGAGTGAACTTGCTGACGATAGAAAGAGAAGTTTCCTCAATGTCATCCGCCCCGCTGAAATAGCCATAGTAGGTGTAAGTCGGCTCGTCCTTGAACGTAATTTCCAGATAACCACTGCTTGCGAGTGTCCGCAAAATCTTGTTGAGTTTTGCAAACTTATCCCGCATATCCGCACTTGTTCCAGCTTCCAGCTGGTACTTGATTTCAAGTACACGCTCATCATCAGACACATCTTCCACCCATACGCCACGGCGGCCAGGGACAGAGGCTGTCTTAACCGATTGGCCAAGCAACCCCCTACCTGTTACCGTCAAATGGCGGTAGCCCTCAACCAGTTGATTGAGGGGTACACCGTTGATGGACATGTTATCAATAGGTTCAAACACATCAACCTTTTGATTTGTTGTTACATCTCTAAATTGATACATTTCACTCCTCCTAATAATCTGATAACACTAATTCTAAGCGCTGAGCTTCTGTAATATCATCCGTAAAGGTACGGTAATTATGACCGCCAATGTTCAGGTTGATATGAGCTGGCTCTTTCTGTTTAAGCGTCATTTCATATTCCATCGCTCCACTAAATGCAACCGATGGATGCAAACTGTCGGAAATGGCAGAAATACCCGAACGAACATCCGCAAAATTCGGCAGTATTGACGTATTCTGGCTTAGAGTGTCCGAAATCCTGTCAGCAATCCCAATAACAGTATTTTTAACTGGTTTGAAGCCATCAAGCAAACCGCTATTTAGACCTTTCATGATAGCATTACCGGCAGGAATTAAGAGCTTACGGTCATAAGAAATTGGACCTTTGTTTCTACGAATCCAATCCGCAATTCCACCAATAAAGCTTTTAACTCCTTCATACGCAGATTTCAGACCTCTTAAAAATCCATCAATAATGGCACGACCGGCTGCAAAGAGGTCAATGTTTTTCAAACCGTCAAAAATGCCTCTCACTCTGCTTACTAAATCGGATACACTACGTTTTAAATCTTCCCATGCACGTTTTGCCCCAGAAACAAGATTGTCGATTGTATTTTGAACACTTGCTTTGAGATTGTTCCATGCATTGATAGCCGTTGACTTAATATTTTCCACTGTCCGTGAAATAAAGGTCTTAAAATCCTCCCAAGCGCGTTTCGCGCCCGCAATGAGATTGTCAATTGTTCTTTGGACACTTGCTTTCAGTTCTTCCCACTTCTGAACAGCAGTCGTTTTGATATTCTCCCAAGTTTCTGACAAGAATTTCTTGGTGTTTTCGAAACTTGTTTTCACAAAATCGACAATCTCCTTGATAACCGTATCAAAGATTTGCTTGATACCATCCCAAATTAATTGGAAAGCATCCTTGATAGACTGCCAAATCAAATCAATATCTGCCTTGGCTTGTTCAAAATTACCAGTAATCAGGTCTAGGATAATCAGCAAGGCACCCATGAAGATGGATTTAATGAATTCCCAGACACCTTGGAACATCATCTTGATACCTTCCCATAAAGGTTCAATAAAGCCTTTGATGCTATTCCAAACAGTTTCCCAGATGCTCTTGACAGCATCAAGACCCGCTTGGAATACCGCTTGTACAAACACAAACGCATCACGTACCGCAACCAATATTTCAAACCACAGATTGGTAAGGAAACTCTTTATAGTTCCCCAAACAGTTTCCCAAATACCTTTTATGTATTCCATACCGATTGAGATAGCCTGTGACACTCCATCAATAGCAGTCTGGAGAATGGACTGAATAGCCTCCCAAATGGTAGAGAAAATTCCCTTGAAGGATTCCCAAGCTCCTTGCCAGTCACCATTGATTAAGGCTGTTGCTGTGTCGATAATACCCTTGATGACATCGAATGCCGTCTGGATGATGGTTTTGATAATTTCCCAAACAGCTGATATAACTGGAGACAAAGTATTCCACACCGCGGTCGCAACAGCAACGATTTTCTCCCAAAGAGCAGACATATAGGGCTCAATCGCCTGCCAAATACTCTTCACCGTTTCAACAACAGTAGAAACCACCGAAGAAATAATAGACCAAGCAGTTGACGCGATGGATGAAATTCGATTCCACAAGGCTGCGAAGAAATCTTGTAACGATTCCCACACACCCTTGATAGATTCTACAATCGGCGCCGTCTCTGTTACAAGCCAATTCCAAACCTCTGCTGCTTTCGTCTTAATGAATTCCCAAGCACTGGCAAAGGCTGATTTTATCGCCTCCCATGCAGAAATACAGATATTCCGGAACCCTTCGCTCTTGGTCCACAAGGTGGCAATTACAGCGATTAAACCGACCACAAGACCGATTACCCAACCGATAGGATTTGAAAGAAACGCCGTACTCAAAACTCCCCATGCGGCCGAAAGACCACCAGTGACAGTTCCTGTTGACGTTAGGGCAGTTCCCAAACTTCCAAGAAAGCCTGTCGCGCCACTGATCCAGCCACCAATCTTACTGAAGATGTCCAAACCGCCAAGCGCAGTCGCAGCAACCTTGGAATCAGCCGCCATGAAGGTCAAAGCTGAGCTTGCTGCTTGAGAGCCTTGGCTCATTCCAAACAAGGCTTTCCCGACATTAAAGACGTCCGTTCCAATAGCCATACCCTTTTTAGCTGTTAAAACCGCCCCGGAGAATAATTTCATTCCTCCAGTAACTGTACTAATAGCAGGGCCAGCTAGCTTAAAACCAGCGAAAGCACCAGCTATCGCTTTAATTTGTTCAGGCGACAGTTTAGAAATAGCGTTGGTTACCTCAGTAATTTTGTCTGTCACAACCTTAAAAGCATTCCCTATAGTCTGCCCCAAATTGGACACGTCACCGCCTGAAAATGCATTGATAACATTAGAAATAGCCTCTTTTATGGCATTAAGCGCATCTTTTGCACTACTCAGCGCCCCAGAACTAGTAAAACCCGAAAAAAAGCGCTTGGTAGATTCGTAACCTTTTTGAAGACTATTAGAGATTTTTGAGATTACGCCATCGATATCAATCCCGTTTAAGAATTTTCCAAGCCCATTTGCAACCTTAGAAAAATCAACCTTATCTAGTTCAGCACCAACAGCAGATATAGCTTTTATTCCAAATTTATTTAGATGGTCAAAAGCAGGCATCAATTTATTGGATAACCCTTCCTTTGTCCCATCAATCGCTTGGTCAACCGTTTTAAACTCTGTAGCCATCTTTTGAAACGAGCTATTTGCGTCTCCGGCTACAGCAATCATTGTGTTAAAGAAATCTTCCGTGGAGACTTTTCCGTCTTGAACAGCCGTCACCAATTCAGAAGTCGTCATCCCCATTGCCCTAGCAACAGCAGAAATACCAGCGGGTGTTTGCTCTAGCATGAGCTTGAAATCAGCCCAAGCAACCGTCGGCTTAGCCGCCATCTGCACTGCTTGTTGAGACAAGGTTTTCATGGCTTGCGCAGGATTCTCTGCTGCACCTGCCAATCCGCCAAACGCCATCACAAGTTTCCCTGTGTCTTTAATTCCGACCGCAGCTAATTGGGCATAGGTAGAGGCCATATCAGACGCAGAATAAATAGTCTTGGTCGCATAGTCCTGCATAGAGGCCTTTGCGGCATCAATTTCTTTTCGACCAAAACCCAGCTCTGACAAGTTCCCATCGAACGTTTTCCAAGCTTTGGTAGAGCTCATCAACTCGCCACCCATAGAGGAGAGTCCCGCGTTAACAAGACCGGTCATCTTAGAAACCGCAGAGCTGACCAGATTAGCCCCCAACATGCTCTTAAACATGGAGGTTGCTTTATTGCTTGTTGAGTTAAAAAAGTTAGACGCTTTGTCTAGACCGGTGATTGCCTTATTGGCTTTATTTAATGTTGAGGTAAATGATTTATCAACGGCTGATAATACCGCTTCAACTGAGTATGATTCGGCCATTTAACCCTCCTTTCTAAACGTTGGCTTTTTTCAGCAAGCTATACAATTTGTCATCCTGTATCACATCCAAATCCATCTTGCCAGTAATCTTCTCGATAGCCTTTTCATGATCAAAGAAATCTTCAAATTTCTTAAAGACATAGACTTCATTCTTGCCCCTTTTCTTAGTCGCCTTAACTTGGCGATTGAGCCAAGCTTGTTGATGAAGATTATGCATGGTGTCGATACTTTGTAGAGCCTTTCCTGTCATAAGCAGGTCATACTCATACAAAGTCATTCGCCCGATAGCGTCCATATCTGTAATACCAAGAAAGCGAACGCAGTTGATGACAATTTGCTCAAAGGTTTCAGCCGAGCTTAACGGCTTTAGGCTTCGACCTTCTCCATTTCGCGCTTGAGATTGCCGATAAAGAGCTTTGACGCATTGGACTGTTCCAATTCTGTCTCAACTTCCAAGAATACCGCCTCGATATCCTCAACCTCATCCAAATAGTCACAAATCGCATCAAAACTTGGACGGGATTTCTCTGTAATCGTACCAACATGGAGATATTCAACCAGTGTCGTAATCTTACGAGCCAACAAGAGTGGCGCCGTTGTTTCAAGACCCATTCCGAATTCACCACGATCATCTTTCATGACATGGCGCTTGTCCATTTCCGTTACAAACTTCACGCCAAACTTAACTTGATACGTTTTTCCTTTGATTTCCAATTGCATGTGTTTTTCTCCTTGCTAAAAAATAAAGCGCCCAATAACGGGCGCAACCTTATGAACTAGATTTTACAGTCGTATCCTCAAAGACGTACTGCACCACTTGAGCCTGTTCTTCGGTCAAAGTGGCATTACCTGAGGCACCAACACCATTGATACCAAATTCCATTTCAAGCTCAACCAAATCTTCCGCATTCTTGGTCTTGTTGAATGAGGTAATATAGCCTTGATAATAAGTTGCTGGATATTTTTCAGCAACCTTAGCAGCACCTTTTTCGATTTCCCAAATTTCCACCAAATCACCATTGTTCATGGCTTGTTCCAGCTCTGCGACCAAAGGGTCGTTTTCGGCCATGATAGAGGTAGCGGACAATGTAACTTCGATTCCACCAATTGTCTGCAAGACCCCGTCTTTAGTTTGTGACGTATTTGTGTCACGGCTCTTTTCTGAGCTATGCTCTGTTTGGAAAGCCAGCTTAGCAGCCGCCTTATTCGCCTGCTCTTTCAAAACACGAAAAAGCAAAATCGAATCAATACCTTTTTTTGCTGTTAGCATAATTACTCCTATCTCAAATTAAAAACAAGGGTCAACCTCGCCCGTTTGAGCGGGTCAACCGTAGTAGTATCGTCCATCATCTCGATAGACGATCGTGCAATGTGTAAGGACCAACGATATCCGTCTGTTACCTCAACGCCTAGCGCTTCATGATAGATAGCCCCAGCTATATCAGAGACCTGCTTGCGCTTCTTCTGCAAGCCCCAGACGCTAACAAGTAAGGTCACAGACCCCTTGATGTCTGTCTTATTTGGCACATGGTCCGTAGTCGTTGATTCTAACTCAACAAATGGATAAGGCACCCTGTCCATCGGCTTATAGTCATAGACCGAAAAACCGAGATTCCTAATCCGTTTGTACATTTCATCGAAAATTGATTGGTCTCTTGTTTTAATCATTTAACCAACCTTTCTAGATCTTTGACAAAGTCTTTCTTTACTTCGTCAAAAGCTGGACCAACAAATGGTTGAGCGCTCATATATCGCGTACCTTTTTCTAGGTAGGCGGCATAATGAGTGGTCGGACCAGCTTTCGCAGTCAGTTTATTTGCAGAAATGGACAACTGCACCGAGCGTCTCGTAGCACCAGTCGGTTTAACAAATTTCTTTCCCTCCCAGTGCCCACGAAATACAGCTTTTCTAACAATCGTTCGTTGTAATTTTGCGCCATTTTTTTGGACAATGTCCTTTACTGCATCCATTTTTTGAATCGATTTCAGCTTCTGCCCTAGTTTATCCAGCCCAACAAACTTCATCGTCGCTTTAACCAATGCTGTTATCTCCTTCTAGATACAACACACGACCATCCTGTTTGTCAGCGATGACCTTGTAATATTGATTATTGTAGGTACAATATGCAAAGTCAATCTGCCTCGTTCTCTGCAAGTAGCAGACTTTTCTGTCCTTTTGATAATCACCAAAAACCTGTATAGACTTCTCAATGCCTAAATCGATAATCAAGCAAGGTAAAGTAATCACTTCGCCTGGCTTCGTCACATGCTCACCAAGGTCAGGATCATAGAACTCACTACTCCCTTTCTCGAAGAGGATTCTGTCTGCGTATCTCATAGCATTTTAAACCCCGCTTGATATTGATCTGAAAAATGACGTTTGATAACCTTGTCATACTCCAGAAAATCATCTATGGCAAAATCAACAGCCAATCCCTCGACCTTTTGACTCTTCATTCCTTCCGAACCTAGCTTATTGAACCGCTTCACCATCACTTCAACGATGATGAATTCCAGAGAACTAGGCACAAATGCTTGATTGGTATAAGCCATGAAATGAGCTTCCGTCAGCTCCCGAATCACTTCCAAAAGATCATCTTGCAAGTTATCAGAAATCCCCAACAGAGCCTTTACTTGCTCAATAATCTGCATAAGCTTACCCTTTCAATACTTTGATGATATCTTCTTTTTTCAAGTCATCAGAAAATTCCAGGCCTTTCTGTCTTCCCAGCTCGATAAGTTCGCTTTTCTTCATTTTCGAAAAATCTAGCTCACTCGCCTGGTTATTATCTTCGTAATGACGACGTAACAACATCCCCATCACGCACCTCCGAACTTAACAACTTTGTTGTCGTTAAACAAGTAAGTACCGTAATATTCATCACCAGTGATAACAGTCGTCTTCTTGACGATATCACGGTCAGATTCGATTTCGATATCACGTTTCAAGTTGAGAACGAAAGCGCCATAACGTTGGTCATGTTCGTTTTCTGTATCTTCTGGCGAAATTTTGATAAGGTAGCCTTTGCCTTGGGCAACTTTCTTGGTGCGCACGATTTGGACGCCTGAAACCTCCCCAAAAGTACCGGAAATAATTGCGTTTGCCCCAATCTCAGAACCAGCGAGCCAGTTCTTCCCTGCATCTTTCCGCAAAGTGATTGCATCTTTCGGATTTACAAGAGCTACATAACGCGCCTCGCCTTCGTCTTCAAAGACAGCGAGCGCTTCGTCGATATTGTCTACCGAAACTGGGGCACCAGCAATGTACTGTGTCGCTGTCGCTGCTACTGCTACAAAGTCATTGTCAATCTTATTTGCAATCGCAAGAGCAATTTGATGCCCTGCCTCTCCAATTGGGTCACCAAGACCAACCAAAACAGCCTTATCTGTAATTTCAACCCCTTTTCCGGCCTGTTTGATAGTCATTTTAGTTGTCTTGCTACCCAATTTATCAAGCGGGATAGGCTCGCCCTCTGTGATTTCGACAGCGTCGCCAATGTAAGTCCATTGAGGTACATCGATTGTATCACCAGGTTGTCCTACGAGTTCACGCTCGATGTAGGCAAGTGGTGCGAATTTGATAAGTTTTGGCAATTTGGCAGATACGATATCTTTCAAAACTTGAGGGTTTACCATATCTACAACTTTTGTTTGTGTCATGTTTTATTATCCTTTCACTAATTGTCTATAGAGTTCTGGGTCACTCTGAAGCAGTTCATTGCGGCTCTTGTAACCCATGCGATCAAACTGCTCTTTTGTAATACCTGCCGAAGTTGTTTGCTCAACTTTCTTAGGCGTCTTACCTTTAAGCATTTCGCTGACTTTCTTGTCAGCGAGGTCATTCACTAAAGTAGAGAAGCTATCTACGGCCTCTTGAGTGGCTTCTGCGGTGTCTTTAACGACAAAGCCTAGGATTTTATCATCAGCGACCAAACCATTCTCAGAAAGCATTTTAGACGCTTCTTTCTCGAGACCGCTGCGGTTGATTTTAGCTTCAAGTTCAGCAATGTAGTCAGCCTGTTTCTTAGCTTCATACTCTGCCTTCTGTTCAGCGTTCATCTTACGCAACTTCTCAGCTTCGTCCATCTTGGCTTGGTACTCCCTTTCAGCAGCACGTTTGGCTTTGCCTTTTTCCTTCTGGATGATAGCATCAAGCTCTTCCTGTGTGAATGTTTTTACAATAGCTTCAGCCGTTTCTGAGGTGTCGACTGTCTCGTTTTCGGTTTCAACTACTGTGTCTTTAATATCTTCTGCCATACGGCACCTCCTTTTTAAGTCCAGAGTGGACTGATAGCCTTAGCTTTTAATGTCATCAAAGTTTGGACAAAATAAAAACCGCATGGGATTCCATACGGTTAAGTTATTCAATTAGTTGCAGTCTTTTCCTGCTGTCAAGATGAATGACCACCTCCTTGTTAACGACCAAACCAAGGCTTCTTAGAAACCTTGTCAGCTGTTCATAGCGACCTCCTTTCTATTTTTTGCAACAAAAAAGCACCCTCACGAGTGCTTCATCTTTTAATACCAGGCTAAAATTTTTGAATCAACCAAGGTGCCTGCTTTAAGTAAGCGTAGCACCTCTGCCCGAGCCTTATTGGCATAATAAGGTACACCAAGTTCCTTGTCTCGATTTGCCTGGACAGCAATCAAGACCTCATCACCCTTAATTTCAATCATGCCAACATCATCAGTATTCTCTGGATGATAAAAGTAACCTTGACTGCCAGAGTTTTTGATTTTTTCCAGTTTAATCATTACAAATCACCTCGCTCTATCTGCCACTTAATCAGCTCACTCAAGTAGTCATACTTTTTCTGCGTGATTTTATGAGCAGTATCATAATTCATCCCCTCTGCCATAAGCTTGCTCTCCATCAACTCATGATGAAGGAGGGTAATATCGTGTTTTTGAATATCCTTACCACTAAAGAGCCTGTCCCAAGATTGAGCCATGTCATAATCAGGGTCAAAACGCTTGGAACCACCTTCTAGTTCGTAATAGTTTTCAAAAACGTGGTCATAAATAGCTTGCACATCTCGCTCAGCAAAACCTGTATGTTTTGCAATACGAGCCACTTCATGAACTGTACTACGATTTCGAACTGACTCATAGTATAGTTCAGCGTGTTTTTTCCGATGAATTTCATCAGGGTCATTCTTGGCATTCCAAGCTCCGTAGATTGCTCCACTATTCTTCATACCTTGATTATACGCTTTTTCTTTATCCTTTTCAAGTGTATTACTGTTCCAAAGCTCATACTCATCAAGCGTACTTCCGCCTGCTTTATCATCCACATACGCACCTGTCGAACAATGGCACCAAGGGTGCATTGGAGGAGCATTCTCTCCAGGCTCCATGTCCTTGACTTTGAATATCTTTCCATCTAACTTGGCACAATTTGGACAAGCTGACGGTTCTGCGATGAATTCATATTCATCATAACCATTTGCGATATAGGCTTGTTTCTGTCCCTCAGTAGCTACTCGAGCACCTTCTGTGACTGCCAAACGCTTAGCTTCACTAACAGTAACATTGAACTCCTTCCGAAGCTGGGCAACCATGGTAGTCGGGTTCTTGCCTTGCAACAACAATCGCTCTGTCATTCGGGCAACAACTTCACGCAAAGCAGTTTGCCTTTTCCAGATATTATCCGACCAATTAGCTCCATGGAAAGGAGTATTTAAAATAGCCTGAGCCGTAGTACCGATTTGACTAGCTGACAAAACAGACCGACCAAGTAGACCAGACTGCGTTTCAATCGCTTTGACAAACTCATCATTCAAAAAACGTTCCGTCAAATTTCGCTCGTCTTCTGCCAAAGCAATCAATTCAAGATCTAGATTATATTGCAACAAGGCTAGCCGATTGGTCTTCATTTTCAAGTTATACAAAGCCAGCTCTGAATTTGCCCGTGCCGAAAAATTCTTCTCAGCTACGTACCGTTTAGCCTTTTCCTCAAAAGCCTTGACATCGAAGTCATCAACCCGAGCCTTCACTTCAGCCAAGGATAAACCATTCTTATCAGCGTACCGTTGCTCAAAGGCTCTAATTTCCTTTTCTAGCTCGTTAAAGTGATAAGAGTATAATCTATCCATCTCCTCGCCTAACGTCGCACCACGCTCCATTTTGGCTAGCTGTTCAGCTTGTATCCGTTTTTTCCAATCATCACTCGCCATCCGCTATCACCATCTGACTATCTGGGCGAAGGTCCTTGTCAGTCATGCGCTCGTTAATAGCGATTTGTTTGGATAATAAGCTGGAATCCTCTTCCTCTTTGGCCATTTTCTCTATTTCATCTTGTGGGCTATCCACAATGGACAGAACAGATAGCTTAGTAGCATTAGAAACCTGACCTGAAAGCTGGGCCACAATTTGGGCTTCTTCAAGGACGTTGCGCGGAACATTTCTTGTGAATTGGTACTTGATACCCGTCCAGCCATCACTTGAGACACTAGCCATTGGCACGTTGAAAACAATCTCATACAGACGATTAAAAGCGGACTGCATCTTCCTATCTTTCATCTTGGCAAGGTTGTCCATAGCTTGTAATTTAAAAGCCAAAGCCGTTCCTGAAGCATTTCCAAAATCTTCTTCAGACAGATTCGCGACCATGGACACTGCGAAGATAGACTCTTTGAGTAAAGTAATTAGATTTTCTTGAGTTGTGTCTGAGTTTGGCTTTTCCAGGAATCCAACGTCGGGCAATGGACCATCCGAACCATTCTTCCACAAGTTAAAGATACGATTTTCGCGAATCTGCCCAGCCATATCACCATCTAACTCAACACCCACAACCTTCAAATAAGCATCAGCAAAATAATCAACATCATTAGCTTTCTCGCTTGCAGCCTTGTTTAGAGCATTGATAAGTGTCTTAACACTGTCAAAGATTCCTTGGCGTTCCTCATTCTCAACCAATTCAACGACTGGCAATCTGCCGTAGATGTGAGATGTGCGTTCTCCGAACGTGACGTCCCCTCCCTGTTGAAAAGTTGCGTCAACGATTTCCGACGCAGTGATAACCTGCCCATACCCAGTTGCCGCACCTTCTTCAAATGCGTACCGAACAGCAAACAACGGCTTTTCTTGGATGCTATCATCATGAACAATAAGCATATTTACTGGGCTATTGTAGGTCGTCCTCGTATTTCCTTCTTCGTCCTGATAGACATATAGAAAAGCATGACCAAAAATATCTGCAATTTTGGCCATCTCAAACTCATTGTCTTCCATGTCATTCAATTTACGGAAATTGTTGATAAAATCTGTTATAACGTCATCTTCGTGAGTAATTTTCACTGGAACTCCGATTTGATAACCACTGAATGTGTCCACGATATATTTAGCATAATTGATGACTAGTCTATTATCTGGTTTCCACGGATCTTTAGGGCTACCTTTTAAAATACTATGATTAGACATGTACATGTCTTCATTTTCAAAATAGTCCTTAAGTAATTTTGAACGATGCAATTCAACAGCATCTGACACCAACTCTGGCGTAATTTCTTCCGCTGATGTTGTCATTAACTTACGTTTGTTTAAACTTACTAACGACATTAAAAACCTCCCTTAAATAATTTGATTTGCGATTTAGTATCATACATATCTTCGCTAAATGCGTATCTGGTACCGTCAATCGTGTGATTATCCTTATCTTCCAATCTAGCTTTTGGGTTTCCGTCCCTGTCTACCTGGTAGTCGATGTTTTCGAATTCTTTGGCAATGTTCGGTGTTCGCTTCGGGTCGATACAAATAAAATCCAAATCATCAAGCCAACGTTCACCAAATTCAACTGAATCCGGACCTTTTTTAACACCACGGATACGTGGGATATCGAAATCATCTCTCAGTTCCGCAATTGATTTCGGTTCCGCAGAATCGGCAAAAATTACATCGTCTGAATATCCTTTGTCTTTCAGCCATTTTGCAAGTTGTCGGTTACTAATTTTTTGACCGTAAAACTCATCAATGGCATAAATACCATTCTTTTTCTTGTCATAATGCCAGCGCACGAAAGCTAATGGGTCAGTAGCGTAGCCGAAATCGACTGCATTGCGAATATTGTCAAAACTAGCAACCTGTTCATCGGTTATTTCCTCAAAACGTAGATTGTCAAATGGAACTACTCCAGAACCGATTGCTTCACCAAGGTACTCCCAACGATACCTGCGTTCAGAGCGCTCTCTGGTCGCCTCGGCTTCTTCGATAAACTCTTTAGCTATAAACGGGTTATCCTTATAAGTTGAAGCGTGTACAAAAGTATTTTCAGGTTGGAATTGACTCTCATATTTCTTATTCACCCATGACTGCTTTCGTTTTGGTGGGTTATATGTGTAAAAAAATTTATAAAAAAGACCTTCTTCCAACTCTCCACGCAAGAGGGAGTTAGTGATGGTCTTGACTTCATCTTCGGTTTTAAATTCGGCAAGTTCCTCGATCCAACCGATAGCGAATGGAAATTTGCTGTCCTTTAATGACTTAATCCGTTCTGGATTCTGCGCGCCACGGAAAACAATGTAGTTCCCCCATGGTTTGTACGTTATTCTTAATGGCGATTTGTTAAATTTAAAATATCGTTCTAACCCTTGTTCAGAGATTGCCCATTTCAATTGCTCATACACTGACTGCTCCAAGGTATTATCAGTCTTACGAATGCAAACCGCATTAACAGGGTACTGTGTGATTAGCCGTGTGATAATAAAAGCCACATTAGACGACTTACCAGAACCACGTCCACCTTTACAAGCGATATGCAACTTACGTGGATTCCATGCTGCTTGTACTACAGGTTTAAAGCCTTCCGGGATAATATCTGCTAAATCAACCGTTACCATTGTTATCCACCCAAGAATTTGCTAACACGATAGGCTCATCAATGCTGATTTCCTGTTTATCAGTTACTTGAATTCCACTCAATTCAAGAACCAACTGACTTGCTTGCAATGCTACTAGTTCACTTTTAGCATCAATCAAACCAATCAAACGGTTAGCCGCTTTTTGTGAAGCCATTTTGATGCTTGATTCGGATTCATTTTTAAATAACTCTTGGTGTCCTGGATCATCTTTAATACGCTTTAATGTGTTTCTTGATATACCAACTTCTTGAGCAATCGCAGAATCGCTCATTTCTTTTAAAGCCAGTAGTTCCAAGGCTTTATTTAGTTTTTTATCAGAAATTTTATATTTGTTTTTGCTCAAGATTGTTCACCTCCTCTAAACACAAAAAGACCACACTTCATTGTGTGACTATTTCACCATAAATAATTTCTCACACTTACCGCCGATTCCACCTTGCATCGTACTTCTTGCTGTTTTAAACTCATAGACACACTTGAATCTATCGTCTGATATTTCATAGCTTGAAATCAACACTTTATTCTTTTTGCTCATTTCGAAAGCCCAATCATAAAAATCTATTGAGTCGAAGCATCCCTTATACCCTATGTGAGTCGTGTTCTCGTATGGCGGGTCCAGATAAAAAATAGCACCCTCAACTTCCGAGAATGCCCTATAATCTAAATTTGTGATATGCAACTGTTCTAGCTGTCCTAACTGTTCTAGCTGTCCTAACTGTTGTAATCGTCCTAACTGTTGTAGCTGTCCTAACTGTTGTAGCTGTCCTAACTCACGATATTGGTTCAGCCACGTATCCGTCTGTTTATAGCCAGAGAAAGTATCGTGTTTTCTTATTATTTCGATCGCTAATCGATATTTAATGTCGGCGTGTTCCTTTCCGTACAGGTAGTCTTTACTTTTATTTCCAAAAGAATTTACAAGTAATTTCAGGTTGTCATCAACTGTTTTGTCATCTTTATCGCGTATCGTTAGAAATTCTTCACGACTAACGAGTAACGACTTTATATAATTCCTATCTTCGCTAATGACTTTAGCAAACATATCTGTCGCATCTTTATCTAAATCGTTATAATGAACGTTTAAACCACTTAACAAGCACTCTGCTGTGATAGCCCCACCGCCACCGAAAACATCGTATATCATTTTATCAGTTCCAAAATTCTGTTTGATAATCTCGATGATTTTCTTCGAGATTTTCTTTTTAGACCCTTGGTAAGGCAACCCTAGCGGTCTTCCTTTGCGGATTTTCTTTTCGTCTAGTATTAACATTCTTTTCTCCAACAAAACAAAAAAGCAGACTACGGTCTACTTTTAAGGTTATTAAGTCTCGGTACTTTGTACCTACGGGAACAGCAGGAATCGAACCTGCACATAGCGTTACGCCGTGGACGTCACACGGACCTGCTCAGGGCGCTACCCTTGCCAATTTCCAATCTTGGCTCACGTTCCCAGAAATAGATACCGAGTTCGATTTCATATGGAGCTTGGTTGTCAATTAATAATGACTGCAAAATGTAAATGCATATCTCTTCTCGGTATCCGATAATACTATTTTACTACATAAAAACGCTCATTCACTTGCAAGTTACTAGCAAACATCTCCCAAAAATTTACGAAAAACCAGTAACTCACCACCACGGTAATTCTCGGCGAACTCAATCGCTCCACGTTCGAGCATACGATAAAACTCGCTTTCAGAATATCCTAAATCGGTATAGATAGCTTTATCTTGTTTAATGTGCCACTTGCAATACTTCTCAATCAGTATCTGCCTAATGTACGGGTCTATAACTCTGTTAATTGCTCTGGTGATTTCTTCTAACTCATCGCACGCAGCAACTCTATTCGTGACCTGGGTTTCAGTAGTTTTGTTAGTAAATCCACTTGATTTTGGTTCAAAAGAGTACGTGGCAGTCAATTTTGGTGTGTATTCCTCACCGGCCATTCTGGCGTACCGTCTGTATAATTCTAGCACTTCGTAAGCGTTCTTCTTCGTAAAATACTTATCTATTTCTTTAAATAACCGCACTGCCGTACTCCTTTGTGATATAATAGTTTTAGAATTTTATCCACAGAGTCAGTACAAGTGTGCTGGCTTTTTTATTTCCACGCAATTACTGGACGTTCAATTTCCGCTTTCCACGAAGTCTTGTTCAGCGGGTCTAGCTGACAGAAAATCGGCCTGTACTTCTGTGATTTTGGTTTATGTCGGTCCTTTAATTCATAGTACAAGCGATTGATTTCCGCTACATATTTCAATTTTGGTTCCACCCCATCCATCCAAGCTCTAACAGTCTTGCCGCACCCAACACCTATTAACTGCGCTAGCTTGTCATACGACAATCCGAGACGATGTCTGACGTAACTGACTTTCTCGATGATATCTATGCCGTCATCTACGATGCAGTCTTTAGTGTCTTCGTATAACTTCTGCAATTTATGCATAACTTCGGTCGGTGCAGAGTTAGAATGCTCCCATTTGATTATCGTTGTCACCGAATACCCAATTATTGCGCCAAGTTCTTTCTGGGTCATACCAAGTTTTAACCGTAGGTCTTTAACCGTGCCTTCTGCATACGGTTCTGGCTCTGGTTTTGGTGCGTATTTATTAAAACTATGCCGTTTAATCATAAGTCCTCCAAGGCTACCCACCGGAATTGTGGGTATTTTTTTGCTTCTTCTTGGGTGCATTTGTAAGCAGAAAGATTAATATCAAACAGCTCACTCGATTCCATTATTGCAAATCTTCCTAATACAGTTATCAGAAATGTATATTCCCAATGCTTCGGCTCTGGCACATCGACCAGTAGCACGCCTAGTTTTTTAGTCATTGTTTACCTCCTGTGATTTTTTATCTGGAACAAACGAACAATTCGGGTAATCGTTAAATTCTTCAAACTCTGACCTGCGACACTCAAGAAACGCTCGCTCCAAGATTTCTAATCTTTTTGAGCGTCTTTTTAAATCTTCATACTCCCACTGCAGTATTTTTACAAATGGTATACGGTCGATATCCTTAATTTCCTGCTTAAGAGGATTTTCTGGTATCCAAGTATCTAAAATGTGCATATCCTACCCCTCTCTAAAATCTGGATTTTCGTAGATGAATTGATACCCCTTAACAGATTTTCTTCTGCCAGCTAAACACATTGAAATATTTCCATTTGATTTCATGTTCAAAAAATATCGTGCATCATCTACGCTTTTAAAGCGACCGATGATTTGGGTCATTTTTTCCCATTTTTTAATTGTTGACATATTGCCTGCTCCTTTCATGCTTTTCAAAACTCTAAGCTTCGGTATCATTTTCTGCCTCCCTTTTGTTTTATAAATATTAAATTCTTTCCAAAACACCTCGGGCATCGTGAATATTCAAACATCACATTGTATGTTTCGTATTTAAAACAACATGTACGACAATAAACTGTGCTAAGTATCGCCATCACTCCACCTCCACAGGCTCATAGCTTACCTTAACTAAAATCCCTCTGCCGTCATCTTTGGTAATTTTAGCTTCCAAATAATCACTATCGTTTTCTGTGATTATTTTTAGGACATCGGCTACCGACATGTTTAAAAATTCATTCGTTGTCATTTAATACCTCCACATCAAACTTTATCTCACTAAGCGAAACATAGTCTAGCCTGCCGTTGATTTTAACTGCAGCAACCGGTCTTGCATATGGTTGACCGAGCAAATCTGTGCCAGTATATTGAAATATACCAAGAAATTCAGCCTGTCTCCATTCTTTGTTAATCCTTACTCTACAGACCTCAGAATGGTAGCTTACAGTAACTTTTCCTTTCATCACTCCACCTCTTTCGCAAACTGCCACGCCCACTCAAAATCCTCTTTGATTTCGGATTCGGTGAGTTGATGATCTGGTTCTTTTTTCCATTTATAGTTGGGGATCTCATTCAAAAAGATATCATTTCCAATAAATACCTTTCCATTTTCTTTATACAAGAATGTGACAGTATCTGAGCGATTTGGGTCAGGTATCTCCACCGTGTACAACTTCTCCTGTTCAATCTCAAAGCCGTCCAGCCAGGCACGGGCTATCATATCAACCTTCTCAGGAATCAAGTCATCATTCCCATCATATGCCCAATCACCGACCTTCTCATCATCATCCAGGTTATAAAGAACTTTTTGCAAGTGCCAGCCAGAGCGTTTACACTCCTCAATCCACTCCGCCACAAACTTCGGCACCACAACCTTCTGTGGTTCGTCGATTTGGTTGATGAGGTCTAATACCTGATTTTTAATAACCATGTCAACTTTTTGACCTGCTATCATATCGTTAATGTTTAACGTATCTATATTTTTGATTGTTTCAATCGCTTCCTGCTTATTCATCTGTTTCCTCCAATTTTCTTGCTATCGCTTCAATCACATTAACCGTGACCGAATTACCGGCCTGCTTGTATAGCTGGCTATTACTGTTTACTGCTTGGGCTTTATCAAACGCCCAATCTGGGAATCCTTGCAGTCGCCAACACTCACGAGGTGTCAGTTTGCGGATGCGGAAATTCGGCGTTACCACACCTTGCTCTTCGCCTGTCAAAAGTGTATTGGCTACTTGTTTTCCGACTCTACCTCTTCGTGTGGCAGAATTGGGATGTGACAGATTGATAGAATCGCCAACGGTCGCCTCAGAGTAGCCTTTAGAAGTTGCTTCTCTGACAGCTATTTTCGGTTCCAATCCACCACCTTGCATAGTTCGGATGGTTGGAGCGATTCCCTCTGGGTCGTATATGCAACCACTTTGGTTAAAATTTGGTTCAATGACCCCAACCACTTTTATTCGATCTGGAGTGAGTAATGGGATGGCCACTTGCTTAGGTCCTTTGTAATCTGTTGCAGTCAAGCACCCCATAACACCATCCGGAGAATAGACAATTTCTTTTTGCCCGAGACTATGACTATCCTCGCTTTGAGTACTACCGACTACTTCTATTCTTGGTTCAAAATCAGATTGCGTGTTTTCTCCTCCGAAAGGAAATACCGCTCGTCCACCTGCTCCTCTAAGATGTCCGATAATAAACACCCTCTCTCTGTTTTGGGGGACTCCAAAATTCTTGCTGTTGAACACTTGCCATTCCGCATCATACCCCAATTCATCCAACGCTCCGAGGATAGTCTCGAATGTATTTCCGTTGTCGTGATTGAGGAGTCCTGTAACGTTCTCAAGGAATAGATATTTAGGTCGGAGAATAGATGCGAACCTAGCAATCTCAAAGAATAAAGTCCCTCTAGTATCTTCAAATCCTGCTCGCTTTCCAGCAATGCTGAAAGCCTGGCACGGAAATCCTCCACAGATAACGTCCACACGTCCAATTCCTCGAACAGACTCATCTGTGACTCTTGTAATGTCATGAAATTCAAATTCTCCTTCCGTATCATGTATTGCTTTGTAGCTTTTTCTGGCAAATTGGTCTATCTCGCAAAAACCGACACATTCATGACCGGCTCGTTCCATACCGAGACGGAAACCACCTATGCCGGCAAATAGGTCAAGAAATTTCATTGTTTCCGTCCTTTCAAATACTCAGGCATATCATCGCCGATATTAATACTGTCGTACTGTTCCCTGGTCACCAAAAACTTACCGTACGGCCTAACCTCGACATAGTAATGACCGTCAACCACATCCTTAGCCGTGACCTGGCCAAACATCTCCGTGCCTGCGTTGTCTACCTGGTAGATAATGACTGGCTCACGGGATTCCAGGGCGTCAATCTTGCTTCGCATGCTATGCACTTCAATCAATGATACAATCAACGCAAAGCTTAGTGCTCCCATTATTAATCCTTCTTTTCGCATTTCTCCTCCAAATCCTCAATTAGCCAACCTAAATTCTGCTGAGCTTTCTTTAGGTCCTCGACACCATTTTTCCATTGGAACCGCAAGATGTATTTCACTGTGTTAAAGAAGTACGCAGCTTGCATACCACGTAAATTGCCAATAAAATTCCTGATGACATCAATTACTTCTAAACCATATTTACCTTGGTAATGTTTTGGTTTGGTTACGTTATCGAATGGTTTCATGTACTTCCTCCGTCACAAATCATCCGACTTCACGTAGGAACCGTTGACCATCTTACCGTTGCGGTCTTTGATTTCTTCGTAAGCAACTTCTAGGCACTCCACCAAATCTAGATTAAGCTGTGTAGCCAACACAATCAGTGTGACCAAGGAATCACCCAAGGCATCTTTCAGCGCTTGTTCCGGGTCTTCAAACTTGGTTGGTTTTAATAACACATCTCGGATTTCTCCGACTTCTTCTGTCACTCGCATCCATTGGATTCTAGGGTCTGCTTGATGCAAATCTCTCTTAAATGCCCACAGGACAACGTTGTTTTTTAATTCTTCAAAATTACTCATATACTTCTTTTACCTCAATTTCAATTCTGTATTTATCTTTTAGTCCACTCAGACCACCATACTCAAACGTCATAAACTTAATCACCTCATGGTTATCATCTGTCCAGATACCAGCATCGGTCATACCGTCAATCAAGACTTTCACAGTAGGATAAAAATTCGGTGGGTCCATCCGTCTTTTAGTAGGTGCGTAAATCGTCACCAGAAGCCCACAGGGGCGTTTTTTTGTGTAAGGGGTATATTTACCCTCGGAGACTTTTAAAAACGCTATATGGCGAAGATAGGCGGTGATTTTAGCCTTCTGTGCCCAGTTCATTCTGTCATTAGCGTTCAACATCTCTTTTTTGCGCTTCGTGTTAGACAAAATAAATTCAAACTTCAACTAATCGCCTCGCTTTCATCTCATTGGTTCGCTTGGTATAAGTCGGCGACTTGTAAAAATGTATCGTCGATACCTTCACGCCGAATTGTTCAGCTAATTCTTTCGTTGTGCCAATTGCCAACAACTCATCGCCTTTGTAGAGAGCGTATTCTTTTTCTGGATTAGACATACTTCACTAAAATCAAGCGACTGCCTTTGTGTGAGAATGGCTAAATACGGGCAGTCGCTTTCGTCCAACTGTCAACTGATTGTTTCCAATTGACGCTTCTTTCTAGGTTGCAGTTTTTCGAGGTTGCCCAGCTCGTTAATTTATATTTCCAATAATTCGCTAATCGACACTATGCGATTTAGTTTCTTTTTACTTCGGCAATAATTGCATTTACCGCATTTAGTCGGTTCGACTTTTCCAATTACTACATCCCATATATGACCGACACGCTCTGAAACGTATTCTAAGCCCTCTGAGAGCGTTTCTTCGTCTAGGCCTAATATTTCCTTATCCGGTTCGTTTTCCTTGCTTACAGCCACGATTAGAGGCCTATATGAACGTCCTGTCATTTGTCTCAGTAATTCCTGGTAAACAGCCCCTTGGACGTGGTAATTGTAATTGATTATGTTCGCTATCGCTCCAGGCACTTTCCTTTTCAGTTCCTGACACCATTCTTCACCGTAAATGGTCTTCATCGTTTTCAAATCCACCATGTAATTCCTAGTGTGGTTGATAGAGTCGATTTTGCCCTTAAACGGAACACCAGCAATTGCGCCAGTTACAATCATCTCTTTCTCTACCTGGTCTCCTTTTCGGCCGTGGTAAAGATTATTGAACAGCTCATCAGTTTCTAGTGTGGCGATAACCTTATCTGCCAATTTGTAATCAGCCAGCAGGCCATACGGCTTACGACTAGAAAATAAATCCGACTGATGCTCTTTTAAAAATTTCTCATGGGCCTCTTTGCTCTCAAAATAGCTATGGACGTAATTTCCAAAAACCAACGGCTTCTGGTCACGGTCGTCAATCCACTTGCCAGAATCGAGCGCCAAGGCTTTCGCCTCGCACTCAAGATACTGTTTAAAGCGTGATACTGACATGTAGTCTTTGTCATCATAGTAATTATCTTGCGTTAGGGTCTTCATACTTCAAGTCCAGCTCTCCATTATCTTTCAGCTCGCTTGGTTCATCCAAGATTTCACCTGTTTCAGTGTCTACATTCATCAAATCATCAAGCAACTGTTGGTCTGTATTGACCGGTTCAGCATCTTTGATTTCGCTAGAACTATAATTCAAATCATCGTTATCGGCAGACATCGCTTCTTGCATTTCTGTAGATAACGGCGCATAGGTCGATAGAATGCTCTTGAGAACAGTTTTACTTGCCATTGCATCAAAATTGTCTACCCAAGGTCCGTAACCTAATTTATATGATTGACTATACCTTGTAGCGTGTTCTTTCACTTGGGCTAGCGTCCAGAAAATCCGCTTTTCAAATCCGTTAGACAATCTGAAATAGGCAAAGTATCCAGCTACTCCTTCCTTTTCGGACTTTTTGTAACCTTTGATGTAGTCAAGTTCTTCAGTAACTTCATCAAATGACTTAAATTGCCCTTCGTAAATTGGACCTGCATTCAGTTTTGTTATTTGACCACTTCTCATAGCTAGTTGGATTAAACCTTTGTAACCCAATTGGAATTGAGCTTCGACAATTCGTTTCTTGCGATTGTTAAAAGGTACTACATAGGCAAAACCAAGACTTGGTTCAATGGGTAAGTTCAAAGAAACTGCCTTGAGTGCAGCAGTCATTACGGAGCTGCTATCTGCTTTAGCCAACATGTCATTCTCACGCAGAATGGATAACATGGTAGTTGCAAATTGGTTTGACCGTTTACCTACTACTTCCTGAAGCCTGTGTTGCACTGCTTCAGATTTAAAGAAATTGCTATGCTGTGTCATTAATTGATTTGTTGTCATTGTTTTTTCTCCTTTCACTACTCATAGCCCATCAACAAATTATCTATCCATTCGTCATAGGCGCTATCCTCGTCTTCGTCTACCTCCCAGATGCTAACTGGTGGGTCTGGTGGTGTGCTTAACCATGTATCGTAATCAAACATCAAAACTCTACCTTTCCGCCAATCTCGGACCAACCAGCCCACTCATCTAGTTTTTTCTGGATAATATGGTGCTTCTGCTGCAATAACAGTCCTCTGACTTCATCGCCTATCCGACCGTATTTTTCTTCGTGATCAGCAATCATTTTTAATTTCTCTTGCATTATCCCTCCTAAAACGGTAATTCTCGTCTACTCTGTGCATTATCTGGATACTTAAAAACATTATTCATCGCACCTTTCATGATTCGGCTGACAAGTGAGCGGTCATACGCCTTCTGCATCTGTTCCCCTGTCAGGTTGGTGTTGATGATGGTTGTATCACGTTCATCCAAGATCTGATAGAGGATATTCTGTTTCCAGTCGTTCGCCTCTTTGACTTCTCTGCCAAATGTCGATTCCTTGCCTAGATCGTCCAGAAAGAGATAGTCAGCTTTTGTGAGCATGTCAATCATCTGCTGGGCACTAGTCCCGTCTTTGTAGCCAAACCCTTCTTGGATACGTTGGAACATCTTCGGTACTGAGATGAACAACACGCTCTTCGGTTCAGAGATTGACCGCCAATCCATATTCAGCTTCCTAGCGATACTGATAGACAGATGGCTCTTCCCGATACCAGGCTTACCTTGGATAATAGCGTTCCCTTTACCTTGATGTTTAAAGTAGAACTCGTTCAGCCTTAAGGCAAACTGTTTTGCTTCTTCCTCGATTCTGTTGGTAATCGTATAGGTCTTGTAAGATGCGTCTTTCAACTCTTTTGGTATCATGCTCTTCTTAGCGAATACGTTATAAGAGCTAGTCCACATCTCAACCTCTAAGGCTTGACCCACCTCTCTCAACTGTTGCTCGTTCATCTTTTCCCTGGTGCATTCAGGGCAACAAGTGATATGCCGTGGCACCGTCTCGTTCTTAACCATGACTTTATGCTTTGTTCGCCATAGATAAACCTGATGTTTCAAACACATCTCGTCTATCACATCATGGACTTCTCCAATCTTCATCCTAACTCCTTCCTAGTAGGGTGGTGGATAGTTTGGATCTGGTGCATCAGTCTCTTTCCTTGTCCAACTCTTCTTAGCAAGTAAATAATCCTGTATCGCTGTGACGGTTTCCAAATTGTTGTGGACGTACCAGTCAAGACAACACCTCTCCACCCAGCGAATTGTTTTCTTATTACGCAATGTCGCTTCTGAGATAGCGAAGTCAATAATCTCAAACGGGTAATCACCCAACATCTTCGTTACGGTTTCAAGTTCAATTGGTGTTAAATCTTTTCCCCAATTTTGTCTAATGGTATAGACAATTTTTTTCAAGGGATTTTGTTCGCTAATATTATTATTTATATTAGATATATTAGTCTTGATAATATTAGTATTGATTCCGTCTAAATTTTGGACTTCTTGAAGTCTATTTTTTAGACTTCCTTCGTCTAAATTTTGGACTTCTTGAAGTCTATTTTTTAGACTTCCGTTGATATATAAGCGATTAGGCTTATTTACTCCCTGTCGAACCTCTTTGAGTAGGTCGAATTCATGTAGCTCTTCCTTCGTTGTCACAACGGTTTGTTTGGAGCATTTTAAGATTTCCATAAATTGTTCGTTGGTAAAATAAACATACACCTTGCCATTTTTATCATACCAACCATTCTTTTCAGACAACCCTCTCCTATCCCATAAGAGCATGTACATCAACATAGCTCTGTGGCTTAATCTGTTGTACGGCTCTTCCAGTAACCATTGCGGAAACTGATAAAACTGGTTATTTCTAACTTCGTCAATGTGCAATAGCTTCCTCCTTCCAATACTCATCCAAGTCAATCCCACGCTGTACCCTAGCGATTTCAAGCGTTGTCTCTGCTTGTTTCACATTGGCTCGCATACCGATTTCTAATTCTTCTTTTGTCTTAGCCATATACAGTCCAAACGGTTCTGTCTTATGACTACCAACTGGATGACCTTTCTTCTTCAAAGCCTCTAGTACGTTTTGTAACATCCGTCTGCCTAGTTTTGTTCGTTCCTGGACTTTCTCAAACTTGATAGGTTTGTCAAATCGGTAAGGCAGGATAACGTTCAATACATTTGCTTCAATCGTCGTCAATTCCGTCATTCCCAAAATCCTTTCTACAACTAATCAAACTTGTCATCACACACCTGCCTGTATCTTAGCGATTTTTAATTCCACAGCAAGGTCGTACGGTGACAAATCGCTGTATTCTTCCCTTACTTTTCCAGTGAAAGAGACAATCTGGTCGATAAGATTTTCTCTTCCGATACCCTCGTTAATGTGCATGTCTGCCCCACTTTCTAGCCGTGCGAGCTGGCACATCATCTGCAAACTTGATTGGCTCCCAGTTCTCCAGTGACTGTTTAACTCTGCTTTTCCAGGCTTGTCTATCAGCTTCAACTGCACGTTCACAAGCCAAGTCAGTCAGTTGTTCCCTAAGTAATTTAGCTTCACGTTCCTTACGTTGCTTTTCCAGTTCCCGCTGTTCCAAAATGCCTGCTACCAAAATCGGCAGTACAAACACTGATACACTTGTAATAGCGTCAAATATAGTTTCTGTCATAATAATCTCCAATTTACACGCATCCACTCAACCACCGCATCTCGTGGAAATCGAGGGTGCGACCCTTTCTTTTCAATCCTTGGAAAATCCTTTAGGTGTGACACCCTCTGGAATTCCGTCTCATTTGCAATACCTAGCAACTTCTTACACTGCTTGCTATTGAGTAGCAAGGGCATTGCTAGTTCTATGTTAAACACCTCAAATACTTCCACCAATCTAACTTTTAGCTGACTGATAAAGCGTGATATGAGGCTTTCAGCAATGTCATCCATCTTGTCAAACCTCGCTTTCGTGTGTTATAATTTAAGTGAATATTTTTGTAAGCCACTGTTCCCGCAGTGGTTTTTTGCGTATCAGGCATAACCTTCTGTAAACACCGCATTACCTTGTTTGTCCAAGTAGCCAACTACTGTATGGCTGTTTGCATAACCACATCGTGGGTTAGCTCTAGGAAACCGCACCACTTCTTGTAAGATGAGCGTTCTTTTTTCGTTGCAGTCGTAGACTGTTAGAAAACCTTGCTCTTTCAGAGAAGTTGTTGTCTTATTGCGCTTTCTTATGAGTTCAATTCCTGACATGCTGCTCTCCTTTCTAGTTTAGTTGGTTCTCCTCTCTGTGCTATAATTGGTATATCAACAAGGAAAGGAGAATAAATATGACTGAAATTCATGCTTGCCTTTGTGGCAAATGGGTCAATCTGTCAGCGGATGCCTCTTGTAAAATGGGAACACACATGACGAGTCCGAATATTTGGTGGGAAGAAAATGCAGAACTCTACGCACCAATTACCAAGACTGTCGCTGATACCATGTATCAGCAAGATTATGTTTATGTCCACTATCAAGGTGCTGACTATCGTATTCACCCAATATTCATTCAAGTTGTTCACAAATAACGTTCTAAACGTTCTGTGATAACTTTCAAATCAAAGTCGTCCAGTCCCAGCTGGTCGGCTTTTTCATTCAGTCGAACTTCTACAGCACGATTTAATTCATGCCATTCGCGCTTAGTAAATTTCTTTCTAAACTCAAGAAATTGTTGTACATCCTTGTCCATCCCTTCCTCCTTTCTAGTTTGGTTGCTCCTCTCTGTGCTATAATTGGTATATCAACAAGGGAAGGAGGTGAAGTTATGAAACCATATATTATTTGTTATGACTTAAACATCCCGAATCAAAGATATGAAGATTTATATAAGGCGATTGAATCGTTAGGCGCATATTGTAAGCTTCAAAAATCTGTGTGGATTATCAAGACATCTAAGGAACCCGTCCAAATATATGAAATCCTCGCAAAGGCCATCGATAAGAACGACGATATTTTCATAGCGGAATTGACAGATAATTACTATGGATGGTCTCATAAAGACAACTGGGAGTTCCTTTCTAATCACATTTTTTAGCAGGAAAACCGTAATGTAGCCTTTCTGATAGAATTTCGTCATTCTTCATCAGATATGCAAATCCTTTAGGGTCTATCGTTACCGCGATAGGTCCTTTTTTCTTTCCTTGATACGGATACCGTTTTGGTCTCATGGTTTTCTCCTTTCTGGTTTGTTAGTTGGGTAGTTTCCGTTCGGGAACACTATCTTCAAAAAAAATTCCTAATTCATCTCTCGAAAAACCAAGAATTGAAGCAATGTTTGCGAATTCATTGACACCTATATCTACTAAGCCATTTTCACGCTTAGCATACAGTGCACGGTCTTTCCAGCCCATTCGATTCGCTACCTCATCTTGAGTTAGACCTTTTGCTATACGTTCTGCTTTTAGACGTTTTAAATTTATTTTCATCCGTACTCCTTTCTTGATAACTTTTATCGTTCCCGTTTTGGAACAATTTCAGTATATACCCTTCGTTCCATTTTGTCAACACTTTTTTGCAAAAAAAATAAAAATATTATTTTTTTGCTTTTATTTGTGTTTTTTTGGGAACAGTGTTATAATGTAATCAAATTTAAAAAGGAGCAAAATTATGAGGACCAATGAAGAAATAATCCAAATACTAATGGATAAATTGGGAGAAAAAAATATCTCAATGAGTGAATTGGCCCGCCGGACAGGAATCGCCAAATCCACATTATCGAGATATTTTAATAAAACAAGAGAATTTCCACTAAACCGTGCCGATACTTTCGCAAAAGTATTAGGTATTACAACTGAGTATTTACTTGGTATGGAAGTGACTCCCACAAATCAACCCACCCCCACAATCGACTTCAAGGAAATGGCAGCCGAGTCCATGTCTTATGACGGTATGCCTCTCAATGATGAGGATATCGACCTCATTGCCTCTATCCTTGAAACTCGCATGAAAAACAGAGATAAGGAATAATTGCCTATGATGACACCAGAATCAGTCTGCGCAGAGCGTGGCATTGATTTGGTCTATTTTGACGGTAGAGATACGGACAAGAAAGGCATATACAACAAGCGTGCGAATATGATTGCGGTTGACGCCTATTTGGATGAAATCCAACACAAGAAAGTCATCTACCACGAAATGGGCCATGAAGACCACGACCCAGCACAATATGACCGAAGACGTGAACAGTATGAATTACAAGCGGATAGGAATATGATCCATTATCTAGTCAAAGAAGAATTGGCCTTGATGGACGATGTCAGAGAATTTAATTACGTTCGCTTTATGGAAAAATACAACTTAAAAACCATAGCTGACGAAGCTATGGTCAAAGAAGAATTTTATAGTTTAGCTGAAATAATTTAAAGGAGGATATACATGGGAAGCGGACGAACAAATGCTGAAATTGCTCAATACACGGCTGAGGTTATTGCAGACTTAGAAGAATACCTTCATTTTCTAACAAGGCAAGGAGATCCAGATGATAAACGAGCTGATAAAATAGACCAATGGATTGAAAGTTGGACAAAATATTTAAAACAAGAAAAAAGATTTAATCCAAGAAGTCTTCCAGCCTTTGACAGAGGGAGTGTCATTTATGTAGATTTAGGTTTTAATGTCGGTTCCGAGTATGGTGGTGTTCACTATGCTATTGTCCTCAACAAAAAAGATTCAAGAAATAATCATCTTCTACACATATTACCACTTACTTCAATTAAGGAGACAACCGATTTAAACAACCTGAAATATTATCAACTTCCTTTGTACAACGAAATACATCGATTACTTATACAAAAAGCACAAAATAATATCAACACTATAAATAATCAAAAGATTATTTTCCAAGAAAAACAAAATTCTATACAAGACAAACTAATCGAATTAGAAAGCTTAATCAACGAACAAGTAGTATCTAATAGAGCAGACTCAAGGGTTGAGAAATATCTCGAAAAAGAGTTACTTCTTGTTGAAAAAGAACAAAAAGACATAAAAACAATGCTAGATGCTATAACAGAACAGGGAGAATACCTAGAAAAATTAGTTGATAAAATTCAAAATCTAAAAAGTGGGAGTATCGCTCTTTTAAATCAGGTAACCACTATCAGCAAAATGCGACTTCTAGACCCTATTAATAAATACTCTTTATTAACGGATGTAACATTACCAGCTGAAACACTAGATATAATTGATAATGCTCTAAAAAATATTTTATAATAAAAACTGTTGACATAAACGATGATAAAGGTTATAATTATTTCATAAGGTCGCTTGACGACAAAATAATTGACTTAGTCCCTTGAGGACAATCTAACCCCTACTCATCGAGTAAGGGGTTTTCTTTTTGCTAATAATCTCTAACAAAAAAATCCCCACACTCTCCGCCGACCAAAGCTTGAGTGTAGGGTATCTCGTGTAGTAAAACCTGCTTTGCAGTAGGTCTCTTTACTATACCCATTTTATCAAATTAGAAAGGGTAAATCAATGGCATATTTTAGAAAAAGAGATAACGGATGGGAATACCGTATCAGCTATAAAGCTCCAGACGGCTCATATAAGCAGAAATCTAAGTCTGGCTTTAGGACTAAGTCTGATGCCGTGCAAGCAGCCTCACAGGCTGAAATTGAGCTGTCCAATGGCATTGTCGAAGATAAGGATATCACCCTTGCTGAGTACTTTGAAAAATGGATGAAGGTCCATAAGAAACCACACGTCGACCCAGAAACTTACCGGAAATATGAATTTAACCTAAAAATCATCAAAGAGTATTACCAAAATACTAAGCTATCCAAAATCACGGCAACCATGCACCAGGAAGTCCTCAATAAGCTAGCAGATAGATATGTCAAATACACGGTCAAACTGTTTAATTCCCAGATTAGGTCAGCAATTAAGGTTGCCTTGCATCAAGGAACGTTAAAAAAAGACTTTACACAATTAGCTAAAATTTTTTCAAACGTTGAATCTAAGGATGAAGGTGAGAAATACTTGGAGCTCAACGAATACAGCGACCTCTTACTAGATTGTAGGCGGACCATTAAATACCAGAGCCACTTCTTTATTTATACAATAGGCAAGACCGGGTTACGCTTTTCAGAAGCGACCGGGCTAACTAAATTCATCGTAGACCGTCAAAACATGTGCCTACATATCCGAAAAACTTATAAAGTCCATGGCAGAAAGAAAGGTTGGGGACCTACTAAGAATCCTCAATCAGAACGAGACGTACCGATTGACCACGAATGGCTAGAAGCTTACGATGAATACATGGAAGTTGGCTATATTGATAATCCAGAAAAACGATTATTTACCAAGGTATCCAGTACCGCAGCTAACAAAGCGCTACAAAAGAAAACTAGGCCTACTTTTACCATTCACGGACTTAGGCATACCTATGTTAGCTTTTTAATCTACAACGACCTAGATATTGTAACGATATCGAAATTGGTTGGTCATAAAGATACGACAGAAACATTAAAAACATACGCCCACCTTTTTGAAGAAAAACAAATCCAAAATTTTGATAAAGTTAGAAATCTTTTTGAAAAATTTGGGGCGAATTTAGGGCGACAAAGTTAAAAACCCTTGTGTGTCAAGGGTTTTCGGCGTTATATTATCCACCCTGAGGGAATCGAACCCCCATCTCAAGAACCGGAATCTTACGTGATATCCATTACACTAAGGGTGGAAAGGAAAAACTTGCGCAAGGCAAGTTTTTAATCGAATTACAATTCAATGTCACCGAAAAGGTCTGCCATTGAGAAACCAGTTTGTGTTTCTGGCAATTCGAAGTCACGTTTTTCTTCGCGTTTTTGACGACGTGGACGTGGTGCACGTTTTTCAGCTTTTTCTTCGCCTTCAGCTGCTGCTGGACGCTCTTCCAAAGCCTTAATAGAAAGTGATACACGCTCATCAGCTGCATTCACTTCAAGAACTTTAACAGTAACTTCTTGACCTACTGACAAAGCATCTTTTGGATTTTCAACACGTTTGTGTGAAATTTGTGAGATGTGTACCAAACCATCGATACCTGGCAATACTTCAACGAAAGCACCGAAGTCAGTCAAACGTTTCACTTTACCTTCAATCACATCACCAGCTGCCAATTTTTGCTCAACGCCGTCCCACGGACCAGGCTGTGTAGCTTTCAATGACAATGATACGCGACCTTCAACTTCGTCGATAGCAAGAACTTTAACTTCAACTTCTTCACCAACAGTAACTGCTGATTTAGGAGATACGTTACGCTCATGTGACAATTCAGTTAAGTGAACCAAACCATCAACACCACCAAGGTCGATGAAAGCACCGAAGCTAGTGATACGAGCAACTTTACCAGTTACAACTTCACCTACTGACAACTTACCAAATACTTCTGCACGTGCTGCTGCTGCTGATTCTTCAACAACGTCACGTCGTGACAAGATGAAGCGGTTTTCTGCTGGATCAACTTCTTTGATTTTAGCATCAAATTCTTGACCTACAAAGCGCTCAGTGTTACGAGTGAAACGGCTATCGATCATTGAAGCTGGGATAAATCCACGAAGACCTTCAAATTCAACTGCAAGACCGCCTTTAACGGCACGAGTAACTTTAACTGTAACAACTTCGTCTTCACGACCAACAAGCTTGTCCCATGCTTTACGTGCTTCCAAACGTTTCTTAGAAACAAGATATGTAACAGTGTCAGTATCTTTCCCTACTACTTGACGAAGCACAAGCAATTCAAGTGTTTCACCAACTTTAACAAGGTCGTTGATATCAGCATCACGGTCGTTTGTCAACTCACGAAGAGTCAATACGCCTTCTACACCAGTACCTGAGATAGCTACATTCGCTTGACCAGCATCAACTGTCAATACTTCAGCAGTTACGACATCACCAGGTGTAACTTCGCTTACACTGTTCAACAAATCTTCAAATTCGTTCATTATAAATAAACCTCCGACAATCGGGCCTCCCGACCCAACATAAAATATATTTTATTAAGGCACACGCAAGGACAACAACAATATGGACATCTTTGACGAATTAGGATAAACCTAATACCTTGACTGGGGTAGCTGGATTCGAACCAACGCATGAGGGAGTCAAAGTCCCTTGCCTTACCGCTTGGCGATACCCCAAAATACACCACTAAGATAACGTTCTGAAATGAACTCGGGCTAAACGCTGTGTAAAAAAGATAAGTTGCCTAGCAAATCAGGATTTGCTGTCAACTTCCTATTTTTACTGTGCGTTTGACGCCCTTAGTATCTTAGATATGGAGAGAGAGGGATTCGAACCCCCGAACCCGAAGGAGCGGATTTACAGTCCGCCACGTTTAGCCTCTTCGCTATCTCTCCGCGCACTAACATTCACTATTCTACCATAGAATAGTGATAATTACAAGTCTTCTAATTGCTTAAATTGTAATTTTCAATAATATTTGCTACTGCTGATTCCAAAGATTTATAAAAACTATCAACAGCTCCGTTTTTTACCACTGCAAGATTTTTTTCTTCAAATTCAGCAATCTCACCGATAACTTTTTTTCCGATAACCAAACGATAGCCTGAAAATTCTTCTTTATTGACCACAACCTTGCTATCTTCTAGTTGGATTTCAATTTTTTTATCTTTTTTACTCATTTTAAAACCTCACTTTTACTATTCTACAAAAAAATAGAAGAGCATGCAAGTGCAAGCGCTCCTATTATACTATTTGTTCGGATTTACATTTTTTACTATGATAAACAATTATTTTTTACCTTCTCGATACAATTGCTTTGTCTTGTAGCCTTGTTCTAAAATATCAACCATTTCAGCCAGACGCTTGTTCTACGTGGCCTCTGTCTTGGCTGAGTAAACATACCTGGCCCAATCTCGTTGATAGCCTGGCGTTAAACTCTGATAAAAGCTCAATTCTTTTGGATGATGTTCCAAAAACCCCTCAATGTCTGCGACCTTATCCAGATAATCGCCTACTCTGGCTGACGATCGACTGCTTGACTGGACCTTTGTTTCTGGTTGGAATTTGACTGCCACCATGGTGTAGTTGTCATCAAGCGCTACCATTCGATTGAACTTGTAGGCTGTGCCCTTGATATAGCCATCCTCATCAGTAACTTCTAGATAGGGAAAAATGTGATCTCGATGAATGGGAGCGTGCCCTAGCTTGTTTTTATTTTTGGGATAGAAGAGATAAAGCTAACCATTTTCAACTAGAAGATGTTGTGCAGATGCCTGCAAAATTATGTTCTTCATCTCCTCTAAGCTATAAACGTAGGCTAGCCCAAGCTCAAGTTTCTCCGCTACTTCTGTCGGAAAGCCATAGCCATCAAAAGCAGTTTCTTCCTCCTGCGCTGGTTTCATCATAGCCACATCTGTGAACTTATCCAACTTTAGCTTTTTCAATAAGGTTTCATCCATGATTTTACTCCCCTTTTTGACGGTGGTATTCAATAGATTTGACCAGAATTTCCTCTAGAACTTCCATATCAATGTCTGCCAATTTATTAACATAGACACAACCAACTGCTGCCTTATGCTTGCCCAAACGGTCCAATAGCTCCTGGCGTCCAGGCAGATTTTGATCAATATAAAGACTAATCTTGGCCTGTCTGGCCGCAAAAGCGAGAATGGGTGAATCTCCTTCCGTCCCAGTATCATACTTATAATGGTAGCAACCAAAGCCAATAATGCTGGGATACCAAACGACAGCTTCCTCCTGGCTGATGCGCTGGTGCAATTCTAGTAATTTGTAGGCATCTTCCTGCTTACGGACTGTTTTCAATTCTGCAAACAATTCATGGACCGACTGTCCAGTAGGGGAAAATTTTGACATAGATTTCCTTTCTGATGAGTGGCTCTAATAATATCCAAGGATTATAAAATTTAGTTACAACATTTCCCTAGTTTTATATCCAAGTGTACGTAGACTATCTTGCATCTATTTTCTCATTAATATCTTGTTTTATTTTTGATAGTACAATTGATTTTAAAACTAAATTCTATCCAATATTTGGAATTAAAGAGTGTTTTTGAAAAGGTATCTTGGTCTTCAATTCCAATTTTTCTAAATAATCACATAATTTTTCAGAAAAAATATACTGATCAATCCGATTATCCTCCAAAAAGGAAAATTGAATATACTCTCCAATAAGTAAAGCTTTGATATTCTTAAACTCTATAGAACTGAAATCCATTATAGTTTCTTTTATGAAGTCATTATATTTCATACTCTCTTCCCATTCTATACAATAATTTTTCTTTTATTATATCACATTTCACATCTACTCATTTCCCTTTCACTCCACTTTCAGGGGCAATCATTTAAACGATTTAAAGGTAGTTACGTTTCTATTCCCCAAAACTCCTTGTCAATGGAAACAAACACGTACCCAAAGGGTAAATGGGAATAGAATTGGATAATTTCTAGCTATCACTTCTACTCCCTCTAAAAATTTTCTCACTCTGATACTTCCCCACCCTAAGCTAAAAAGCCTTGTCTCCAAGGCTTTTCAATATGCTTTCATTCAAAGGTTTCTAGGCTTTCACCAGCAGAGCGACTACCTCATAAGGAGGATTGATGGTAAAAACAATCACATTCCGCTTTCGCATCCCTCTCTTTTTAACTTCGGACACCAGAAAAGACGATAGATTTTGGGGTATGATACTCCATTTCTATCGCCTTATATCTTTGAATTCAGTTTTATTCAGTTTTATTAAGCTTCGTTCACCTCGACCAATCTGAATGTCGGAGAAGCATATAAAATTGTATTCCCTTACTAGCTGAAAAACCTTTCTTTTTTCCTTAGAAGTTTAATTATTATTACAAGGGAAATAACCACCTCTAAAACATATACCCCTATCAATACTATAGGCAGAATTTGAACTTCTGCAAGGCTACCGCTGAGCAATATGTAATCCCAAAGAGAATGGAAAATTATAGGGAACAGTATTTTTCGTGTGTCCAAATACATAGCTCCTAAGAACACTCCCATAACAAAGGTTGAGACAAGTTGTCCCATTAGCTCGGAGACTGATAGACCTCCTATAACATTTATTAAATGTAATGCACAAAATAGCACTGAAGACAGCAGTATGGCAAGAGCCGGATTCATCTTCTTCGCCATTGCACCAAGCAATATCCCTCTGTACATGCCTTCTTCAGCTATTCCAATCAAAGCAGTATCTATTATCAATATAACAAATGCTAAATCCGGACTAAATCCTCTGACAATTGAATATAGTCCAAACCCTACTACAGGGATGAACAAAAGTGCTGAAAATACATAGCTCGGCTTGCTTTCTGAGTTCAAGGTTAATTCATTTTTATTTTTTATGCCGTAGTACAAAACCAATATCGCTAATATAAACATAAACGGCAAAAACTTCCTGCTGAACTCCGTTGAATTATATGGAGTATTTAAGAAATGATTACTGATAAAAAGTCCTATTCCCATTATAATCATATACGCTGTTAATAAAATATAGTTCTTCTTCATATACAACCTCCTGCTTTCATCTATCAAAAAGTACTCCAAGTATTTGCTTGAAGTGCTTTGATTTTGCCTCTAAGTCCACTACAATATAGAGATAGCTATATGTAAGCCATTCTAATTCATCTGACTAATCAATTATTCTTTCTATGGTTCTTACCAATCAATCCAAGCAACATAAGCAAAGCAACAACGCCTGTCACCAAGTAAAAACTAATGTTGGAGCTATCTCCGGTTTCCGGAGCTTTATATTTCTTAACTACCGTAGGAACATTTGCAGGAGGATTAGTTTTGTTATCCTTATCATTTTTAACAGAAAGCTTTATAACGGCTTCACCCTCATCCAAATCTTTTACATTAACTTTTACAGGTTCCTTATTTAAAACATATCCGTTAGGAGCCTTTGTTTCAACCAATATATACTCTTTGTCATAATCCAGCTCATCAATTATAGCCTTACCGTCAGCCCCTGTTGTCACAGTTTTTATAGGTTTACCTGAGCAGAGCCGACTTTTACCAAGAATAAATCAAATGTTGCATTTGCCAATCCCATATTACTTTTCAATATCTTCTTTCTGAAATTTTCTAATCATACCTTTACCATCCAATCTGTTCCATTCTATTAATAATAAATAGTTTTTGCAAGCAGTAACATTAGTCCTGTCCAATACAGAACTAAATCCTTTCAATAATTATTTGTCCAACTTTTTGGGGTCAGTACATTCTAAATCTTTTCTTTTTTATTTGTATCAGAGCGTAAAAATTCTAGCACGTCCTGATAAATAGTTTCTTTATCTCTTTCATTAAGTATTTCATGTCTCATACCTTTATAAAGCTTGCTTTTAATGTTTTTATATCCAAGACTTTTTAAGAATCCTTCTAAACCCTTAAACTTTTCGTTTCCTTGAATAACAGGATCATCTTCTCCAGCTATTAAAAATATTGGTAAAGCAGTGTTTTTTGGTCTCCAGTCTTTGCCATTGTACGCTGATTTTAATAATTTAAAAAGATTGATAAATGCATTTGTAGTAAATATAAAACCACAAAGCGGATCTGCATCGTATTCCTTGACTGTGTCTGGATTAGCGCAAATCCAATCTAGCTGGCTTTCATATCCCTTGCTATATTGACCGGCTGATAAAGAATTAAAAAATTTATTGGGCTTATATTTGCCATAAAAAACACTGCTTATTTTTGCTAAAAATACTGCAAATCCCGCTAATTTATTCTCAGTTGGTGGCCCACATAAAACTATTTTATCAAGCTCGTAATCGTATTTCTTTAAATAATTTCTAGAAACAAGAGTGCCCATGCTATGACTAAATATTGAAATACTTAACGAAGGATATCTTTCTTTTAAGTATTCTGTCACTTGATAAGCATCGTCAACAATAACAGAGCTGTCCTCTGTATAAAAATATCCTAAGTGAGATGAGTCTTTAACGCTAGCTCCGTGACCTCTATGGTCATGAATCGCACAGACATAACCGTTTTGAGCTAAGTAATTCATAAAATCGTAGTATCTTTCTTTATGTTCTGACATTCCATGAACTAACTGAACAATTCCAATAGGATTAGAGCTTGGCTCTATAATAGCAAGTTCGAGCTCCAGTCCATCTCGCTTAGATTTAATTTTTTTAGTAATCATAATTTCACCTACTATCTAATTACAATATAATTATTAATACACTTCGTTTACGCTCGTGACATCAATACTACACTCTCCACATGTGTAGTCTGGTCCTTGAGAATACAATTTTTTATCCTCGTCACTGTTTTGAGGACACAATTTATCTGTTTCTAGTTTAGCATTTTTACGTTTACTTTTAAATTGTTTACCATCCTTGTTTTGAGTTTCACCTGTTTTGAATATTATGGTTAACATTGCAGGATCAATTTCTCCGTCGCTATTAACTCCACCTACAATAATTTTCTCAACAATACTTTCAAAAACTGCACGATCAAACTCCGTAAACATTTTCTGTGAAGATAGCAAGTGCTTAAACTCAGTTAGTCTTTTCTTTACATCGATTTCTGATTTTAAGGTTGTTTCAATATTTACCTTCTCTTCTGCTAGAAACTCTTTTTCTGAGGAAATTTCATTGTACTTTTCATTGTATATGGTATCGCTAATTTTCCCTTTGAGCCTTAGATTTACAAGATTTTCCTCTTTTTTTAGTAATGTTCGAAGTTTGTTTGTAATCCTTTTTAATTCCTTGCTAAGGCTATTGTCATTCAATTCAGATTCAATCGTTTCAAGTAAGTCTGTCATTAAGTTTTCATTTGAATGATAAAGTTGTCTGTAAGCTTCCATGAAAGCCCCCTCAATAGCGAGCTCTTCTAATCCTTTACTATGCTTACAAAATTTCTTTCCTTTCTTTATCGATGTAACACAGTGCCACACAACCTTACGATAATCTGAACGGCAGTGCCAACTTCTTCTAGATAATATTGAACCACAAAAACCACATTCTAACATGCTACTAAAAGCATACATTTTTGAATAGCGTTCACGCTTACCATTTACATTTGCAGCAGTCTTCTTATTTCCTGCTCGACGCAGTCTAATCTCCTGAGCTTTCTCAAAGTCTTCTTTAGATATTATAGGTTCATGATTATCTTTGATGTAGTACTTATCTTCTTCACCAAAATTACTTAAACGTCTCTTGCTTATTGGATCCACTGTAAAAGTTTTGCCCATTAGAATATCGCCTTTATATTTTTCATTCTTTATGATTCCTATACTTTATATTCATAAAGTGTGTGCTCTGCGAGGCTGTCGGCAGTGCCGACCAAAACCATAAAACCTTTAAGACCTTTCTTTTTTTTACGAGAAAAAAGAAACAAAAAAACCTGCCCTCTGCCACCTCAGCAAAGGGGGGTTTTGCTCTCGTGCTCGTTTAAAAATCAGCAAGGGACAGGTAGTATTTTTTGAGAAGATCACTCAAAAAATCTCCACCTTTAAACCCTTGCCAATTTTTATTTTGTCCGTTTTGTCTAGCTTACCGAAAGCCAGACTCAGCAAGAATAAAATTTTTATTGTCTTTCGGTTTTCTAGTGTAACGGACAAAACCACTCAAAATAAAAAAGATACAAGAGAGGTCTCTCGTATCTTTTATTCAGCAATCGCGCCCTTTAATGGAACAAAAAGATTTGAATTCCTGTTATAAAAAAAGGATCAATTTTGAACTCTCTCCCAAAGTTGATCCCTTAACGATTTAGAAATCCCTTTGAGAATGTTTATATACATTCAAGGTAACCAGCCAACTAATGACAATGATTCCTGAAAAAAGTAATAACAAATTACTATACAGATAAGTTGACTGATCAACTTCCATAGGTAACAACCTTTGATCAAGTAAGGGTATGGATAATAAACCACCTACAATTGCAATACCTGTTCCCTCTGATAAAAAGCTGGTAAAGTTAAGCAAACTCATTCCAGCACCAGCTTCCTGCTGTTTCAAGCTACTTGAAACAATTGTTGATATAACTGTTTTGGTGAACGAAAGCCCACCTAAAACAAATACGATTATAATTGTCATGAACCATGATGTTGTTTCTAAAAGAAAGGAAGCAGTTAAAAAGCTAACAGAAAGAAATGTAACTCCGATGTTTAACACGTATAAAGGACCTCTTCTATCAACAAGTATCCCACCAATGTAGCCGAAAATAATGACACTCATTGTTCCAGGGAAAATAATTACACTTCCGATTTCGGCAGTACTTAGCTGGTGAACATCTTTCATCATATAAGGAACCATAGAGACAAACCCTGCTACTGTTCCAAATATAATTCCCCCACAAAGAACTCCAATCATAAAAGGTATATTTTTCCCTAATCCGGGATCAACAAAAGGATCTGTTACTTTCCTGATATGTTTTACAAATATCAGGAATGACAGCACGCTAACGATAAGAAAAGAAATGCTATATGATGTTGTAAACAACATAAAAAATACAATGCCTACAGACATTAGTATAATTCCTTTGATATCAAAATGACCTTTTATCCTTACTTCTTTCTTTAATAATTTCATAAGAAACGGAACAGTGATAATTGTTATCATAGGAATGAGTAGAAGATAGGACCAATGAATATAATGGGCTATCATTCCACCAATAGCTGGACCGATACCTTCTCCCATAGCTACTATGGAGCCAATAAGACCAAACGCTTTACCCCTATTTTCCTTTGGAATATAGCGCGCAACTACAACCATCACGAGTGCTGGAAATGCAGCTGCACCAGCTCCTTGAATAAATCGAGCCAGAATAAGTATGGGAAAAAAAGAATGTCCAACAAACCCAATTACCGACCCGAAACAATTTATTATAATTCCAAATAGGAGTAACCTTTTGATGCCTAATTGATCAGATAGCTTTCCATATAGAGCTGTTCCAATAGAAAAGGTTAACATAAAGGCTGTGTTCACCCAGCTTGTACTCGCCGGTGATTTATTAAAATCATTTGCAATATCAGGTAATGAGACGTTCAAAACCATTTCATTTAATACGCTAAAAAAAGATAAAATGCAAAGCCAAATTAAAATTTGGTTGTGTCGTAAAAATGATACGCTTCCCTCTTTTAATTGAACCCTGTTACATTCATTACACTTCATAATTAATTCCTCCTAAACTTGATTAAAACATTTTACCACATATAAACTAAGTTTTAAATTCAGTATTTCATCACTTATACAACAATATGGCCCGTTTGTTGAACTACTCTTTAATAAAATAATTTTTCCGTTCCCAATTCCACATTGCAATAATAGAAAATCCATCTTCATCGGCTTTTTCGTCATCATCTGTATGAATCAAATCGCCTTCTTCTGTGTCATCAAGGTTTAATTTTTTATGTATTTCTTTTAACAAACCACCATAGGAGATTAACCTTTTACGGTGTAAACCTTCCTCCAAATCAGACAAACGTTTCAAATTCTTTTCTTCATCATCGGTCATAAAATCCGTATCCTTTACAGGATATTTTGCAGTTTCGTCAATTGCCGATTGTATATCCGATTTATATTTATTTTTCGGTCGAATCATTTGAACTTTTACATTTGGATCATAGTCTAATTTCATTGCCTTTTTCCAAAATTGAATCCATTTCTAGCAATTCATTTTCAGCAAAAGAAACAGGCTTATTTTGAGGGTTATATTTCTTTTTCAATAAGCTATACATATCTTTTATGCTGTTTTTATCAACACCTAAAATTAATCTAACAGCTTCTTCTTCAATAAATCTATTATGCTGCTAAATAGTTTATAGGACAAATAAGTATAACAAAATAACCCACCCGAATATCGTTTTTTTTATTTGGTGAGTTTGTTCTTTCAAATACGAAACAAAAAGAGCCGATGATTCGTGAATTGTTCCACAATTTCATCGGCTCTGCGTCTTAAGCGTCTGGCTCTTTGATGACAGTTATCTTCAAGTTGTCAACTTTAATCAAGCTTTCTTGTCTGCATTTTGGACAATAAAGGGGATAATTCTCCAAAACAGTGTCCTTCCTAATTTTATTACGGGTTTTGCTCCCACAAACAGGACACAATATCCATTCGCATTTCATCATAATTAGTCTCTAATCCTTTCAAATCTCATTTTATATGACTTTTGCAAGCTGTTAAGCTAACTTGTGGAACATATGCCGAACCTTATCTATACGGCTATTCGGGCGGCGGGGTTGGCAAATAAATTTACCAATAGCTGGCTGGTATCCTTTTAACTCTGTCAAGCAGACTCCCTGCCCATTTGTGAAATTAGTTAAATCGTTCCTGTATTCTTGAATACATCTAGCAGGGATTTCTCCTTTCAGAATGACCTCGTCATTCTTTATCTGAGTACTTACAATATCTGCACAATACCTTGGAGCATCATGATACGCCCGTGAGAGATATTCCTGCGGTGCATAAATTTCAAAGTGGAGATATGGCTCTAATAGTTCTGTCCCTGCTTTTTTTAAAGCCTGCTCCAATACGATAGGGGAAAGCAGCCGAAAGTCTGCGGGGGTACTTACAGGACTATAATACAATCCATATTCAAAACAGATTTTACAGTCTGTCACTTTCCATCCATACAGCCCCTGCTCGCAGCCATAAAGAACCCCCTCCATAACCGCATTTTGGAACGATTGATTTAAATATCCAAGTGAAACTCTGCTTTCATACTGCACTCCGCTTCCAATAGGGAGCGGCTCTATGGACAACCCGACAGAAGCCCAGAAAGGATTTGGCGGGACTTCTATGTGGATGGTATATTCTGCTTTTCTAAGCGGTCTTTCCAGATAAATAACCGAAGGCTCTTTCATAGCCACGCCCACATGATATTTTTCTTCTAATAGCGAACAAATAACTTCTAACTGTACTTTTCCCAAAAAAGATAACATAATCTCATGTGTAACAGTATCAATGTCAAAATGCAAAAGAGGGTCTGTATCAGCAATCTCTGCGAGGGCATTTAACAGGGCTTCCCTTTGCTCCGGCTTTTGCGGCTCTACCGTTGTCCGAAGTAATGGCATGGGATTATCAATCCGTGTTTTATGAGGCAGGAGTTTTTCATTTCCTAGAATGTCGTTCAGTTTCAAAGTATCATCAGCTAAAATAACAATTTCTCCCGGATAAGCGGTGTCTGTCCGAACAATTTCCCCTTTGGATGGAATACGCATCTCTGTGATTTTCAGCTTTTCTCTCCCGGCCAGGGCCACCGTATCCCGCAGGCACAGCGTTCCGCTGTATAGCCGTAGATAGACACGCCGCTGGCCGCAATCTGTATACTCCACCTTGAAAACGCTGCCGCATAGGGCGGCGCTCCCCTGTTCCCCAATCGGTTGGAACAGCCCTGTCACCGCATCCATCAACGGTTGAATGCCAAGGCCCTTTTTGGCGCTGCCATAATAGACCGGGAACAGGGAGGCGTCTTGAACCCGCCGCTGTTCCTCCCGCACAAGTTTTTCCCGGCTGATTGGTTCTCCTGCGATATACTTTTCCAATAATTTATCGTTATTTTCGATGACTGCATCCCATGCTTCTATGTCGGTATTTTCCTCCAGGACTATTTCCGGGGACAGCGACACCGTCTGCTTGATGATAATATCGGCGGAGAGCTTATCCCGAACAGACTGAACCACGCTCTGCAAATCAACGCCAGCCTGGTCGATCTTGTTGATAAAGATAACGGTGGGAATGTTCATTTTCCGCAGGGCATGGAACAGAATACGGGTCTGGGCCTGCACGCCATCTTTAGCGGAGATCACCAAGATGGCCCCATCTAAAACAGCCAAAGAGCGGTACACCTCCGCCAAAAAATCCATATGGCCTGGCGTATCTATAATGTTGACTTTTACATCCTCCCACTGAAAAGATGTCACTGCTGTCTGGATAGTGATTCCCCTTTGACGCTCCAAATTCATTGTATCTGTCCTTGTTGTGCCTTCATCTACGCTCCCTAGTTCTGCAATTGCACCACTGGTATACAATAAACTTTCCGTTAATGTTGTCTTTCCTGCGTCAACGTGAGCCAGAATGCCTAAGTTAATTATTTTCATGTGATTTTCCTCCTATCAACACCCAAAAAAGGGCATAAAAATACCCAGTGATAAATACTCCTATCACTGGGTAAATAACTCCAATAGCCCCAAAACACTTATATGTTTTCGGGCATATAAAATTACATGATAAAAGTATTCTTTAACTGGGTACAAAAAACTAAGCCCCATATTAAAAGTGAAACGGGACTGCTACTTTTTGTTCCCACTATCAAATTGACAGTTTATTTAAGAATACCTTGCCGCATATTTATTAACTCCTTGTATAATACTGAATCTAATTATATTCCTTAACCCTTTATTTGTCAAGCTGACAAACTAAAGCAGAAAAAGCGGCAGGATTTCCCCCTGCCACTAATCATCTGTTTATGCAAAAATAATTTCCTTTTCCACAATCTCCCTCGCACAAGCCCTTATGTTATTGAGGCATCCTGTCCATTCTAAGGCGTTTTCTGCCTTTACTGTTCCGTTATGCCCTGTGCCTGTTTCATACCCTCTATGAGCCTTTCAAAGCGTTCCTGTGCCTGTCTGTCAATGTCGGCAAGGTAAGCGTTAAGTCTGCCGCTTGTAAGAAGATTGGTGTATGTAACTTTGCAGTGATGCTTCAGATAATCCAAATGCCGCTGTCCCCAGATGCCTATCGGCTGTTCTTCTTCGGCGGGTACAGTTAAGCACGGTATTAAATAATCGCCTTGCCTTTCGTATTTACCGCCCATTTCCTCAAAAATTGTCTTTGCCATTGTCTGTTACCTCCACATTCTTTTTTATTTTGAATGTCCGCAAAATCCGTCCTACATCTGAGGGCCTCCAGGGAACGTCTAAATGGTGGACAGCTTTCATGCGAGACTGGACGTTTAATCCTGTTCCCCCTTTTTCTGTCGAAGCCATGAGAATCCGCACTTCTCCGCTATTGACCTTTCTAGACAATGAGTTTTTCTTCTCATCAGTATTGGCATCATGGACAAAGGCAATTTCTTCTTTTGGTATCCCTCGATCGACCAACAAGTTCTTAAGTTCATTGTAAACATCAAACCCTTCTTCCTTACTTTTAGGTGTTCCAATATCTGAGAAAATCATCTGAGTAGCCTTTTCTCCAGCTCCTTCACGGTAAATCCGCTCGACATTATCGACCACTTGAAGGATTTTCTGATTATCTGATAAATTATAAGCAGGGTCAATCAACCGCATATCAATGGCTAGTTTTCTGGCTTCACCTGTGATTTTAAGCATGTTATCTCTACTTGGATCAACACTACCTGACTTGATAGCGTCTGAACGCTCTACCAGTTCTTCTAAATAGTATTTCTGAGCTTGCGTTAACTCGCTTTCCACCGCAATAATCTTAGCTTCAGGTACAGGTAAATCAAGCATTTCTGAAGTCTGAATATCAGCTGTTTCCTTGTAAATTCGCATGAGTTCAGGAAGGTTGACAAATTTCTTGAACCGTTTCTTAGGTTGGTATTTATCACCTGTCGGGGCTAGTTCCATAGAGTTTTCGATATTCCCAAAAGCCCCAACCCATGAGTCAAAATTGGATACCTGATATCGTTCCAAAACATCGGGCTGAATGTAATTCATCATGGTGAAAAGTTCACTGATGGAGTTAGAAACTGGTGTTCCTGTCGCAAAAACGACATTTCTATCGCCATGCTCTGCCTGAACCTGTCTCACCTTCATTTCCATGTCTACGTTCTTTTTTGAAGTGGTATTGGTGATACCCGCGACATTCCCAAGTCCAGTGATTGGTCGGATATTCTTGAAGTGATGAGCCTCATCCACAAAGAGAAAATCAATGCCAAGATTTTCAAATTCAATAAAGGTATCTCGCTCTAGTTTTTGGAGTTCTTCCAACTGGTGTTCCAATCCCTTAATCGAACGTTCCGCTTCTTTCACCGTGTAATCACTGTCACTTCCTAGCTTGATTTCTCGGAGTTGCTCAAGTTTGTCATTGATATAGGTAACCTGCTTCTCTCGGCTCAAAGGATCTAGGATTTTACCACCTGTAAAACCATCTCTTTCCAACTTATCCCACATCTGACGGATAAGGGCAGGGTCTGTGTAATAGGCTGTCAGAGAGGACTGTTTCATATCTGAATACTCTTTATCTGTGACTAAACCTTTCAGTTCTTCTCGTTCCTTAGAAAATTTTGGATTATAGTCATCAAAGAAATCATTGGCAAGTCCACCCCAGCCCACATACTTGGCAAGGAGTTCTTGTTCACTTAATGAAGCATTGCGGTGCTCTACTTCTAGATTTTTTACCAA